>CAYFVX010000662.1:0-3341 GCA_964346425.1 uncultured Chloroflexaceae bacterium
GTCGAAAAAACAACAAACCCCACCAGAATGGGAAGCGTGAGGGAACCTGGTTCCCTCACACTCCCGCAAGTGACACCTATTGAGGTCTTCAGCCCCTCGTCTCCGTCCCCCTTTGAGCTATTCGTTGCGATAAACGCGGGTTTCCGGCTTGAAAGCAGCCCAGGAAAACCAGAAATGATTGATAGCCACCACGGGCTCCAGCTTTGTGCCTGCCAACTCACCGCTCAGAGCTTCGCCCTGCGCATTCCAGACGCTCTCCGTCTGCTCATCCACAAACTGATCATCAGCAGAGCGGAACGTGAGTTCCTGACCATCCACCATCCGGCGGTACGCATTGGCCGTTCCAACATCGCGACCTGCGGCAAGCACCTGTTCATCCAGCACCGAAGCCGTGCCAGCTTGCCAGAAAAGCACAATGGCAGTTGGACCAACCGTATCATTGACCACCTGCTCTTGTTGCAGCTCGGCAAACGGATAAGCAACCGTCTCATCACCCGACTCCACCGCCAGCACCCGTGCCATTGGTGGCAGTTTATCCGGTGTTTCAGGTCCTTCGTAGAGAAAGGGAGACTGATTGATAGTGTCATAGCCTGCGTAGGGATTTTGTCCATACGAACGACCATACCCAGTATCACGCGAGAGCACCTGTCCATCTGCATGGTGGGCTTTGAAATCTTCCCAGGAAACAATCTGCGCGGGATAAAAAGCAAGTTGAGAGCCGGTCAATTCGCCAGCAATAGCTTCGCCAGTCGCCTGCTGCCACCACGTTTCCGTCTGCCGGTCATACATAATCAAATTGCTAAAGCGTAACCGCCCGGTCGTCCCAAAATCCAGCACCGCCTCTTGCTCCGGCAGGCTGCGCTCAAAGACAATCGCCGTATTGCACAGCGGGCAAAACGTGATGCTCAACGGCATATCCCCCACCATATCGTTGACAATCTCGTGCCAGGTCAGGATTTGCAGCGGATAGGCTTTCACCGCTTTGGCGGTTTGCACCTGAATGACTGGCTCAACATCTTCTATCCAATCGTCAGCCGCTTCCACAGAAACAAATGTCGGATCATCAATCGCAGGAATGCCATCTTTGGGCACCCCGCCAGAGAGGATTTCATCGTAGGGGACACTGTGCTTGTCAAAGTTCGTCGTGAACTCTGACTCGGCTCCACGTGGGGCTGGCTCTTCCGGCAGCAAGAGGGTAGACGGAATGCCGGTCGCTTCAGGTTCGATTGTCTGCGGTGTGGGCATCGTGAGGGTCGGCGTCGTGACGGACGTTGCGCTATCGTCAGCATCTTCTGCTGTTTCGTCTGTTGCTGCTGGCGGGGATGGTGTCGTGACAGGGTCAGTTGCAGCAACGCTCGGAGAGGGCATGGTTTGTGGGGTATTCGATTGGCAGGCAGCCAGCAATATGAGCGGAACCAGCAAGCAGAGGAACCAGTACAAAGGAGCGTGTGTCATATCATTTGCCTTACTTCCTGGGATGTTGGTGTCAACTGGTTGCCCCCGCATCCCAGGAATATCATGCTTTGACAGGAGCGAGCAATTCCATTACATCAGATTGCTCATTTGTTCTTCTAATTGTTTCTCTGCTGCGGCCCGAGATGCAGCTACGTCTTCATCGGTTATCTCCCAGACGTTGCGCACGTTGGCCCCCATGATTTTATCCTCCCGGTTTGTCCAGGTATGCGCTGAAACAACAATCTTGCTGCGCAGGTCCTGGGTAGCGCGGGCATGCTGTTCTGCATCCAGCAGTTGCAAGGTCTCAAGGAAGCGCAACCACGCCGGCAGCAATTCAAGCAGGGCAGCAAATCTGTGAAAATCTACGCTCATGAAGCCAAAAAACCTGTCGGAAAACAGCTCGATAGTAACCCCGTCAGGGCAGAGAATGTGCTCTATTTGCGATGGTGATGGTACGTCTGGCGGCTTTGGTGCCGGTTGCTGCTTGGGATGCAAAAGCATTGGTTGGCGTGGTTTGATATCTCCCGCCAGGCGGTCCAGAATGTACAGATCGATAGATTCGCGCACAAGATAGCCTTTGACATAGGGGACATTTTCGGTATGCCGCAGATAGCTCAGAAACGCGACAGTCAGCTCGTAGAGATTGTTGCGTGGCGAGTCTGTGAGTTGGTCATCTTCTTCTTCGTTTTTGGTTTTCTTGTAGCCTTTCTGCCCCTTTCTCGGCAGGTCAAAGTCGCTCATACTCCATTGGGGCAGGTTTTCGCCATGCGCCAGTTCGATATAGCGAGCCAACTTCTCTGGCACCACTGGTGTATCGGTGATGTCTGCAAGGTTTTCCAGCAGTTGCGGGTCGTTGCCATCCGGGTGTTCTGTGTTATCCAGATACGCATGCATGATAACATCCACTGCCTGATACCCAATTCTCCGAGGGTTGAGGATGTCTTGCGATTCTTTTATCGCAGGCCATGCCTTACGCATTGCATTGGCTGCCAGATCACCATACCCATGATAGAGCAACTTGTCTATCATATTGAGGAAATCGTCAATCGCTGCTTCGGCCTGTTCGGTCATCTCTTCCACCAGCGTGGGTAATGGCTCGGTCTGACCAGTCACGATTGCTATGTTAATCAGGTTCGCAATATAATACTGCGAATCGTTTTCATAAAGCTCTGGCTCACGCTCACGCAGCAGGTTGATCAGTTCGATATATGGCTCGTGGTCATTATGGTCTATGCTTTTGGAATAGATGGTGTTAAGCATCTCAAACGCATTTTCCTCGTCCATCAAACCATCATCCAGCGTGGCCCGGAACATAGCAATCTGTTCTTCATAGTCTTCCAGTGCTCTGAATTCTTCCCAACGCTGTTCCAGAGCTTGCTGATGCGGGTCTATTTCTCTGGGTGGGGGGGGCGGTGGAGCAGCCGCGGGTGCATCAGCCGTTTCAGGCAACTCCACAGGAGCGGGAGCGGGTGGTTTGGGGGCCGAAACAGGCTTCTGTGTTGCGGCAGGTACCTGCCGTCCTTTTGGTTTTGCTTTTGGCTGGTTGGTTTGTTGCTTTGGTGGTGGCGGGGTTCGCCCCTTCTTCTTTTTCTTGGGCATAGTGTTTCCTTCTTACTATTTGCTTTCCGTCTTTTTCTCTTTCTCTGTTCCTGCATGGTATCACTGCTCTGCATCAGACACAAGTTTGTGTTGTTCCTCGCGCCTGCGCCTGTGGCACAGCCCCCTCAATGGGTTTCACCTCACTGCAAGCTCCGCTTGCAAACGGGGAGGAAACGCACGACGGTGCGTGCCAGCCCATTCTGGTGGGGTGTATGTTTTTCGCGGCGAAGCTGCGAAAAACATACACCCCACGCCAAAGGGGAGTGTGAGGGAACCTGGTTCCCTCA
>CAYFVX010000663.1:0-3341 GCA_964346425.1 uncultured Chloroflexaceae bacterium
AACCGCACGTAGCCGCGTGCTACAGCTTTGCAATGGGGTTTGTGGTTTTTTCGACTTCGTCGAAAAAACCACAAACCCCACCAGAATGGGGAACATGAGGGAACCAGGTTCCCCCACACTCCCACAAGTGACACCCATTGCTCCCCAATACCCACTCAAACCCGCGGCGGTACGCCGCCTGCATACACGATTTGCCAGAAAAATATACTCATGGTAGAATAGATAATAGTTATATAAAGCCCTTATGTTATAAAACTTCTGGGCATTGAAAGAATGAACGCTCCCCCCTGTTGTACTTTTAGCGTTTATTCCTGCCGACAGGTTCATCTCCTGTTTCAGGGGGTACACGAGTACCCCGAATCAGTAATGAGGTTACGTCGTAACCTGTCACAACATGGACCCGTAAACGTTTGCCAATGCAGGTATAACTCCCTCCGCTCAACGATGACGGTGCAGGAAAATGATCTCTTTGTGATATTTGTCACGAGTATCAGTCTGTGTTCACGGGTGCTACAAACCGTCAGAACGTTATTTTGTATCTCGTTCACTCGTACCGTTCAAAATGAATGACGCCGGTCTGGAGAGGTGAGAATATTCTACCCATGCGTGGAAAAGAGACGGGAGTATTGCGGCTGCAAAACATAACTATCACGTAGCCACAGCTTTTCACGCAACTGCTTTATGAGTTAAAATCCCCCTGGTGGGATACTGTATGGAGGAACCCTTTATGGAAATACTGGCACGGGATGTCTTGATCATTGGAGCTGGTATTACTGGCATGCAGGCTGCGCTGGATCTCGCAGACAAAGGCTACCATGTCGCTATGGTAGATAAAGAAGCCAGTGTCGGTGGAGTGATGGTCAAACTGGATAAGACGTTCCCTACCAATGATTGTTCTATTTGCACAGTCGCTCCCAAAATGGTCGAAGTATCACGACATCCAAACATTGAGCTTTTTCCGTACTCCGAGGTCGAACGGGTTATCGGTTCTGAGGGCAATTTTCATGTTTCGCTCTGGAAGCGCAGCAACTACGTTGATCCGACAAAATGTACCGGGTGCGGGGATTGCGAACGCGTGTGCCCGATTGAAGTAACCAATCTGTTCGATGAAAAATTATCCAAGCGTAAGGCCATCTACATTCAATTCCCCCAGGCCGTTCCTTCCATCTACACCATTGATTCAGATCATTGTGTCGGATGTGGAGCCTGTGACCGCGTGTGTGAAGCAGACGCTATTTCCTTTTTGAAACCCTCGCAGGAAGTGCAACTGGAAGTAGGCAGTATTATTGTCGCCACCGGCTTCGAGGTGCTGGAGCCGCTGGAACTCCGCAAAGAATATGGCTACGGCAAATATCCGAATGTGATAACTGCCCTGCAATATGAGCGATTGCTCTCTTCCTCTGGCCCCTCTGAGGGCAAAGTGCTGCGTCCTTCAGATGGCAAAAAACCACAGAATATTGCCTGGATCCAGTGCGTTGGGTCGCGCAGTACGCAGCACGGCTACCCCTACTGCTCACGCATATGCTGTATGTATGCGACCAAAGAAGCGGCCATAACTCGCGAGAATAATCCCGACATTGAGCCGTCCATCTTTTACATGGACCTGCGGGCCTATGGTAAAGATTTTCAGCAATACTACAAGAAAGCCGAGCGTATGGGCGTCCGCTATGTTCGCAGTCGCCCCTCCAATGTGTATGAAAATCCTGACCACTCCATCACGCTGGTGTATGAAGATACGATGACCGGGCAGCGCAAAGAAGAAGTGTTTGATATGCTGGTGCTCTCCACCGCAGTCATCCCCTCAGCCAATAACCAGAAGTTGTCGAAAGTGCTGGGGATTGACGTAGATGAGCACGGCTTCTTCCTGCAAAAAGATGTGTTGCTGGAACCCATGAAATCTACCCGCGAAGGCATTTTCCTGGCTGGCTGTGCGCAAGGGCCAAAAGACATCCCCGACTCGGTGGCGCAGGCGAGTGGAGCCGCCAGCAAAGCGATATTCCCCATTAGAGATAGGCCCCGGCAGATTGAGCGGGAACCCTTCCCGGAGCGCGATATTGCCGGCGAAAAACCGCGTATTGGCGTGTTCGTTTGTAAATGCGGCAAGAATATTGGTGGCTTTGTGGATGTGCCCCAGGTTGCTCAATATGCCAGCACGCTGCCAAATGTCGTCTTTGCGGAGCAAGACCTCTTTGCCTGTTCAGAGGATACGCAGAAGCGTTTGAAAGAGGCTATCCACGACCATCGCCTGAACCGTGTAGTAGTGGCTGCCTGCTCGCCTGTGACGCACGGCATGCTCTTCCAGGATACCTGCGAAGAAGCGGGACTGAACAAGTATCTCTTCGAGATGGCAAATATCCGCAACCAGTGCTCCTGGGTTCACTCCGATAATCACGAACTGGCTACCTGCAAAGCCAAAGACCTGGTAGATATGGCGGTCTCGAAATCTGCCCACCTGCGCCCACTGGCGCAGCAGCAGGTGGAAGTAACGAAGAGTTGTCTGGTTATCGGCGGGGGAGTGGCTGGCATTCGCGCCGCCATGGACGTGGCCGACATGGGGATAGATGTGTACCTGGTGGAACGCGAGAAAGCTCTGGGTGGCAAACTGCGTGAACTGTACACTCTTTTCCCCTCCGACCGCAAGGCCGAGGATGTGCTCAAGCCAATGCTGCAATCGCTCGATATACACAAGAATGTTTCCGTGTTTGTAGATACGGAAATCAAGTCTATTGATGGCTATGTCGGCAATTTCCAAACAGAACTGGTCAACCGTTCCACTGGCGTGCGGCGCAATATTACCGTTGGCACGATTGTGGTCGCCACCGGTTTCCAGGAAATAGACCTGACCAACCAGTATGGGTATGGCGAACACGACAATATTATCACCCAGATGGAGCTTGAAAAGCGCATGAAAGAGGGCAATCTGGGCAAACCGCAGAATGTCGTCATGGTCAACTGCGCCGGCGCGATGGACGAACAGCGGCCCTACTGCTGCCGCATCGGGTGTGGGGTTTCCATCAAGAATGCCAAACTGCTCAAGCAACACAATCCGAATGCACAACTTTTCCTGCTCTATCAGGATATGCGCATGTTTGGCAAGAATGAGGAAGAATATTTCGCAGACGTGCTCGACCAGGTAAAACCGACGCTTATCCGCTATACCGCCGAGCATCAGCCTGAGGTGAACGTCCACGATGGCAAAATCTTTGTGCGTGTCTTTGATGCGTTGTTGAATGATGAGGTGGAGATAGAAACCGACCTGCTGGTATTGACCGCGCAGACACAGGGCGATATCCATACCTCGAAGCTCAAGCAAATGCTCAAGATTGCCGCCGATTCGGCTG
>CAYFVX010000664.1:0-3336 GCA_964346425.1 uncultured Chloroflexaceae bacterium
CATAAAATCCGAGAGCGGCACGCCCTTTGCCCGAATTTTTGCCAGCAGGTCATCTCCTTCCGCGGTTTCCAGGCTCCAGGCTGCACTGCTAAACCGCTGTTGTGGGACACTATGGCTGTGCTCAGCAACGTAGCGGGGGAGCGTCGTCTTGCCAAGTTCCTCACGCGGGAACTCGGTAATCTGCACCTGCTGGTCATCAGGAGGTTTCGCGGAGTCCGGGCGCGATAACACCACAATACAGGGAAAGACGTCCGCCTCTGGAAAGAGAGGCGCGTGCCCGAAGTCAACAATCTGCTCAAGAGCGGCATGCGCGGCAAAATAGCCCCGCAACGCTTCGCCATAGCCCGACCGCAACCATTTGTTGGTGACGATGTAGGCCATGCGCCCGCCCTGCCGCAATAACCGCAAGCCCTGCTGGGAGAAGTAGACATACAGGTCAGCCGCTCCGTGGTACACATCGGCATACTTTTGGGCAAAATATGGCTTGAACGGTGCCAGTGCTTCCTGCCGCACGTAGGGCGGGTTGCCTATCACCGCATCAAACCCCGCCTGTTCGCCGAGCGGTTGCCCATGTTGGTCAAAGAATATTTCGGGAAATTCGAGTTCCCAATGGAAGAAGCGCAACGTTTCTGCCTGCTCCGCTGCGGCAATGATCAATTGCTCAAGTTTTGCCGGCAGGGTTATCGAACGACCGGTCGTGTAGTCATACAGTGGCTTCCAGAAGGAGGGGTCTATCTCGACGCCAAAGTGGGTGGCGGTGCTCAGGTCTGCCATTGTGCCAAACTTGCGCGTCAATTGCTCGCGCAGGCCGGCATACAGCCGCTCTTGCTCGCGTACCTGGTCTATCGTGTCGCCAGCCGTGCGCTCGATGAGCCACATAGCGTCAACGGCAGTACTCATGCTCTGGCGAAAGCGCTCGTCTTCCAGCATTGAACGTTGTCCCGCCGCCGCCGATTGCTGCGCTTTGCGTTTTGCCTTTTTCTGGTTGGCCGTCTCAGCGGGCCGCAGATTGTCCAACGGTGCGCCGACCAGCGCATTACCACACCGCAGGTGATGGTCCAGGAACGACAGCGGTTTGTCGTGGGCCACCGTCGCCAGCCAGAGCGAGAGTTTGGCGAGGTCTACCGCCAGCGGATTCAGGTCAACGCCATAGATGCATGTCTGCGCAACCCGCCGCTTCCAGTAGGCCAGGTCGGTTTCGCCGTTGCCATCTTCAATCGGCACATCCAGGTCAACCAGGAACCGCGCCATATACTCGGTAGCTGTCACCAGAAAGTGCCCGCTACCCATCGCAGGGTCAGCGACATTGGTATGCAGCACGGCATCTCTTTTTGCGTGGTCATCGGGTGCATCGGCAACCGTGGCTTCCAGCACTGGTCCCACAGTCTGCTCCACCATGTATTCCACCACAAAGTCGGGCGTATAGTAGCTGCCCGAACCCTTGCGCTCGCCTTTGTCGTTGAACAGATCAATCGTCCAGTAGCCTTCCGGGTCAATCGGGCGCAGGTGATATTCCAATAACCCTTCATAGATCGTGCCAAGATGCCGTTCGGCCAGGTCCCGATAATCCACAAACTGCCCCGCAACACGGGTGAGCAGGTCAATCGCTTGCTGCAACCGTGCATCCCCGATGCTGAATTTTTCCAGAAATGGGTAGCGATGGGGGTCAAACAACCCCCCGTTAAACGTGGCGACATGCAACGGCGGACTCCCCTGGTCAAGAAAATGGAAGAGTTCTCGGAGCCGTGTCCAGTACCTCGCGCTGTTTGGAAGCAACTGCTTTCCCTGGTCTATGTTGCGGGCGATTTCCCGTGCAATGGCATACAGGCTATAGGACTCACGGTACATATCGCTGTCCCGCACGGGCAGCAAATTACGCGCCTCGGCATACAGGATGAACAGCAAGCGATAGAGCACAATCAAGCCGTGGTCATAGATGGTTTTGAGCGTGGCGCGGTCGGGTTGCAACTGGTTGGGTGAGTAATCGAGCATGCCCTGCGCGAGGTGGCGCAGCGCGGTATAGACCTGCTGTTTGATATTGTGGCTGATGCCCTGCGCCGCGTTGATACTCTCCCGCCGCAATGCCGCCACCCCGAGCGGGTGGTCATCGAACGCCGAGCGATGGAAGAAGGCGTAGAAGTAGAGGAAGGCTTCAGGATTGCCGATTTGCAACAACTCTGGGAGGTCTACCTCGTAAAAGCGATCCAGCTTTTTGGAACTCGCCTGGTGATAGAGTCGCCAGAGCCGCCCATTGGTCAGGATACCCCATTCGGTGCCGCTGTGCCGCATATAGAAGTCCATCTGATACGCAGGGTTCTTGTTGCGAAAGGGGTCACCACCCTTGCCGCGCACTGCCATATCCAGCGGACGCTCCCAATACTTTGCATCCATCACCGCAAACGCGGTCTGGTGCAGCCGTTCTTCGGTGAGTGTTGTGCCTTTATTGGCACTGCGGCCTGCCTCATCCCGATAGAGCACATAGTCAGGCCGTTTCGTGCCATCTGGCGTGGTCAAGGAGGGTTGCACTTCAAACGTATGCCCCAGGGCTTCCAGAACCGGGCGAATAAAATCGTGTTCGAGCTGCGCCTCACTGGTTGTTGGTTCATATTGCTGCCAGAGGTTGGTGATGGTTGTCAGGACATCCTGGACAGCGGATTCGGTCGCGAGCAGTTTCCAGTCAGGACGTTGTGGCAACACGGTATTGAGATAATAGTCGGCAAAAAGCTGGCGGTTATAATGATATTGCGTAAGGGGAAGTTGGGTCGCGCTCATCATAGAATAGATCATCCTCGAACATCACGCATACGCCGGTCGTATGCTGCAAGCAATGGCGCAAATTATAGCACGGGTTGGCGGGTGGTGGTGGGGGAGGAAGACCATGTTCGGGTGATCATTGTTTCAACGCAGAGGCGCAGAGGCGCAGAGGCGCAGAGGTGCAGAGGTGCAGAGGTGCAAACAGAACCATTGGTGCTCATCGGTGCTCATCGGTACTCATCGGTGGTACAAGTCATGCTCCGAATTTGGTAGAAGAGCAAGCAGAGAGATACATCCGTAGTATTCGTGCTCTTCATGGATGTCAACAAGTTCAATGAAATGTTGCCGTTCAACTCTATCGTTATTGGTATCGTGCGTCATCGTTGTCCACCACCTTTCGTTGCCATTATCTTCAATTATATGCAGATATCCACTGCTCACTCGCCACTTTCCCCACGCTCACATGTGTAGACTTTTTTGGAAACCGCTTTGCAAAGCGGTCGCAAGATACCGTCGCAGCGGCTTGTAGCCGCTGGATCTCCCGCCAGGAGATGCTTCCACCGGGCAGCAGCCGGGCGGGTT
>CAYFVX010000665.1:0-3335 GCA_964346425.1 uncultured Chloroflexaceae bacterium
CGACCTGTTTGCGGTCCCGATAGAGAATCTGATGCGTGATGAGATGGACGTGGAGAGAATTTGAAGAGAGTGCGCAGGAAGGGAGAAACACCACGAAAAAACCACAAAGACACAGAGAGCACAAAGGTCATACCAAAGGCGCAAACTTTGTGTTCTTCGTGTCTTTGTGGTGAAAATATGTATCCGGACCTGGCAGTAATTCCCCTACTCAGCGAGGTACGTTTCCGGGTCTATACCCAGTTCTCGCAGTTTCTTTGCCATACGGTCTGCCCGCTTATATTCAAGTTCGGCCCGCTGGCGTTCCTGCTCCGCCCGCTGGCGTTCCTGCTCGGCTCGCTCGTGTTCCTGCTCGGCCCGCTTGTGTTCCTGCTCGGCTCGCTCGTGTTCCTGCGATGATTTTTCCTTGCCTGTGGGGATAAGCTGCCCCGTGTGGTCACACCAGCGCAACCACTCATCCTCGCGGTTCTCATACGTGCCCTGCCAGAGCGTCAAACCCAGCCCGATGCGCTCAAACCAACGTTGATCGCGCAGCACATAGCCACCAGCCGCCGTCAGCTCATAGATGCGCAGTTTGCCCTGTTTCAGATGCTCCTGTGGGTCAAACGCCACATAGTACCAGATGCCCATACGAGCATACGCTTCCAGTTTGCGGCTATCTTCGCCACCTCGCGTATCAGAAACAATCTCAATCACCATATCCGGTGGCTTGCCATACTCCCACACAAAGTAGGAGCGTTTGCCTTTCGTCCAGATGTCATCGGGCAACGCCACATCCATGCTGAGCAGCACATCTGGCACCAGGGCGGGATTACGTGGGGTATAAAACAACCCCACATTCGCAAACGCCACGAACGGGCGCGGCTCCTCGCCTGCCTGCACCCACGAGGTATACAACGGCTCGGTCAGCAACCGTTGCTGCTTCTCTGAAAAAATATTGTCCACGGGGGTATCATCCTCAGTGATCAAATGGTCTACCTGGGGCATGGCTTCCGGCGGCACCATCAATGGTCCCTGCTCCTCGCTGGAAGCCACTGTGTACGCAGGTTTTTCAACTGGTTTCAATACCTGTTGTATGCGTGTTTCCGTTACCATAGCACCACCTTCCTTTCTCCGCCCAATGATATGCACCACTGAAACCAGTGATGAGCGATGAGCGATGAATGGTATACAATCCCATCCCGTTGCCCGCGCCTGTCCAAAAAACCAACGCTGCAACGCTGCAACGCTGCAACGCCTCAAAACACCTCATTCACCAGAATAATCTGCTCCCGTTCGGGGCCAACCGACACAATCCCCAGCCGCGCCCCCACAAGCTGGCAGATACGCGCCACATACGCCTGCGCTTCCTCTGGCAAATCCTCGAACGTGCGGATATGGCTGGTCGGCGTTTGCCAGCCGGTCATTTCTTCGTACACCGGCTCAATCTCGCGGAAGTGTGCATTGGCGACCGGTGGATACTCCAGCACCTCATCATACCGCTGATAGCCCACGCAAATCTTGACGCGCGGCAACTCATCCAGCACATCCAGCTTGGTAATCGCAACGGTGTCAATACTATTCACCTCGGCCGCATACCGGGCCATCACCGCATCAAACCAGCCGACACGTCGTGGTCGCCCCGTCGTGGTGCCAATCTCAGCCCAGGGCTTGCCTGTCTGCCGCAAAACCTCCGCATCCTCCCCATCAACCTCGGTAGGGAAAGGACCTTCGCCGACACGGGTGGTATAGGCTTTATACGCCCCCACCACCGAATTCAAATAGGTAGGCCCAATACCCGTTCCCTGACAGGCACCAGGAGCACCGGGTGGTGAAGAAGTCACGTAGGGATACGTCCCGTGGTCTAAATCGAGCAACGCTCCCTGTGCGCCTTCCAGCAGAATAGGGACATTTTTCTCCAGGGCTTTATGAATCTTGGGATGTATGTCGGTAATATAGTCGCTTAATTTGTGCCCGTAATCCAGGAATTTCAAATAGGTATCGTGCAGTGAAATAGCTTTAATCCCGTAGAGCCTCGTCAACATGCGATTTTTTTCTTCTAAAACAGCCCGCAACCGTTCGAGCAACGTTTCTTCGTGGACCAGGTCGCACGCACGGAGACCAATGCGATTCATTTTATCCGCGTAGGCTGGCCCGATACCGCGGCCAGTCGTACCAATCTTGTTATTGCCACGTGCCTTTTCTTGCAACTGGTCTTGCAGCACGTGATAGGGCATAACAACATGCGCACGATTGCTGATAAAGAGGTTGGAAGTATTAATATTCTTCTCCTCAAGCTCCTTAATCTCGTTGATGAGCACTTCGGGATCGATCACTACTCCATGCGAGATAACATTGATGATGTCCGGGTCAAAGATGCCAGATGGCGTAAGATGAAGCTTGAATGTACCATATTCATTGACAATGGTATGGCCGGCATTGGCTCCTCCCCCATAGCGCACCACTACCTTTGCCTTGCTTGCAAGCCAATCAACGATATGGCCTTTCCCTTCGTCTCCCCATTGTGCGCCAATGACTACGACGACTGTCATGGATCGTTCCCTTTCCAAACATATCTTTTCATACCACGCCCCGAAAAACAGCGGAAGCACCCTTACTCCCCATGGACGTTTGTGGGGATATTATAACCCAAAATAGCAAGAGATGGTATCACTGCTGCCGGACACTATCTATGGTGGCGACATAGATACCCACCAGCAACAGCACAAAGCCGGGCAATTGTAAGGGGGCAAATGTTTCACCAAACAGTAACCATGCCAGCAGAGACGCCCCAATAGGCTCCCCCAGGATGGAGATAGCCACGAAGGTAGGTGAGAGATAGCGCAAAGCCCAGTTGAACGAAGAGTGTCCCAGCAGTTGCGGGCCGACTGCCAGCAGCAGCACATACAAATAAGCCAATGAGGTATAGCCAGTCAGCGATTGCCCGGCGAGAAGCTGAATAAGCACCAACACCACTGCACTGCTGGTATACACCAGCCAGATGTATGCCAGCAACGAGAGGTCTTTGCGCAGGGTACTACCAATCACCACATAGCCCGAAGCCGTTATTGAACCAATCAGTGCCAGCATATCCCCGAAGAGCGGGGCCGCATAGGTGCCAGCCCCTGCGCTACTATCGCTGAACGCAATCAACGCACTGCCAGCGATAGTCAGCACAATTCCGCCGATAATCCCCCAGCGTAAACGCTCATGCAAAAAGAGCACCGACACCAACCCCACCCACAGCGGGTCGGTACTTACCAGCGCAACACTGCTGGCAACCGACGTATAGTCGAGCGAGCTTATCCATGTGGCAAAATGGAGCGCGAGAAACAGGCCAGCCAGCACACCCGGCCAGA
>CAYFVX010000666.1:0-3335 GCA_964346425.1 uncultured Chloroflexaceae bacterium
CGCTCTGGACGATTGATCTTTCCAATCAGGCTTTGCTGGAAGAGTATGCGGTGCAGATTGGGAGCGATGGACAGCGGTATCTACAGCGTATTGCAAACTGTACACGTCGCATGCAGCATTTGATAGACGATCTCTTGAAACTCTCGCATGTGACGGCGGGCGATTTGCAATTTGAGCGCGTCAATTTGAGTGAAATAGCCAGAGATATTGTCGCCGAACTTGTGCAGCGTGAGCCTGAGCGGGTTGTGGCGGTGACGATTGCCGAGGGCATAGAGGTTGAGGGAGATGCCCAGTTGTTGCGTATTGTGCTGGAGAATTTGCTCTCGAATGCCTGGAAGTTTACGGCGCGGCAGGCACGCTCGTTTATTGAGATGGGTCAGGTGCAGGAGGCCGGTGCTGCTTCGCAGACGCCAAAATTGTTCATTCGGGATAATGGGGTGGGGTTTGCGATGGAAGCAACCCATAAGTTGTTTGCGGCGTTTCAACGGTTGCATGAGAAGAGTGAGTTTCCCGGTACGGGGGTTGGTCTGGCGACGGTGCGGCGTATTATTCAGCGGCATGAGGGGACTGTGTGGGCAGAGGGAGTGCCGGGGCAGGGCGCGACGTTTTATTTCACTGTTGGGAGCCGGGCGGGTGCTGAGCAGATGGCGTTGCCATCGAGCCGGGGACCAGAGCTTCCTGATTTGCAGCATGCGTATACGCGGCTGGAGGAAGTTAATCGCCAGGTGCAGCGTAGCCGTGATCTGTTGCGGGCTATTTTTGATGGTATCAATGATGGTCTGGTGTTGATTCATAAGAGTGGGGAAGTGCTGGCTGCAAATCAGGCGATAGCTTCGTTGTTTGGGCGACCGCCGGAGGCGTTGATGCATCATTCCTGGGCGGAGTTGTGCCAGGATAGGACAGGTGTTGAAGGACAAACCGGGGCTGGTTTTCCTGGCCGGTGGGTATTGTCGGTCTTTGCAGATGGTAAGCCACGTCAACAGCGTGAATCGTATGAAGGGCCAGATGGCATTACGCATATGCTCGCCATGCATGCGTTTTCTGTTCATTTTCCTGGGAGGGGAGAGCCATTACCGCAATATAGTGACCAGGTTGTGTTGCACGTGGTGGATGTGACGGAAACTATGAAGATGGAAGCCCTCATGATGGAAAATGAGCGGCTGGCAACCGGCCGCAAACTTACGGAGATTGTTGCCCACGAGGTGAATACGCCGTTGCAAACTATTTTGTTTTCACTGGAGCTTATCCCGGATTCCAGCGACGAGGAACGAGAGTTGTTTGTGCAACGGACCCGCCAGCAGATTGAGCGTATCGGGATGATTTTGCACCAGTTGAAAGATGTGTACCAGCCTTCTTCTGATGCTTATGACCTGTTTGATATTTCGACGTTGATCGAGCATGTTTTGATGTTGACCAGTGGTCGCTTGATGAAGCAACACATTCAGATTGAGCGTGATATGCCTGTGGGGGTTCCTGCTGTGCATGGTTCAGCCGATCAGTTGAAGTATGTTTTGCTCAATATTCTTTTCAATGCGATTGAAGCGATGCCAGAGGGGGGGATTCTCGGTATCGCGTGTCACGAGGAAATCTGGGAAGATATGTTGCCTGAACCGGGCGAGCGTGTCGCTGAGCATATTGAGCAGACGGCCTATCTCTGCATTGAGATTACCGACACGGGTATGGGTATTGAACCAGACGTTCAACGGCATATTTTTGACCCCTTTTTCACGACACGTCAGAATGGTTCGGGGTTGGGGTTGTTTGTTGCGCAGAAGATTATCACGCAGCATGGTGGCACATTGCGTATTGATAGTGAGGTGGGGAAGGGAACGTGCTGTCAGGTGTTGCTGCCGGCTATGCGAATCTGACTCGGTTATTATCTTAACCATTTCTTAACAGTTTCTTCAATGAAAAATCAAAAAACGGTTCTTCTCGTTGGGTTCTCAACTGTTTCTGAAACAGGTCTTAACAAGAATCCCACCTTCCAGCCTTTGTCTGTTTGTAGTATGGTGAAAGTAGGTAAAAGTTGAGAGGTAACTGCAATGAGACAAAGGCTGCAACATATGCTTCAGGAAGATATTGTCGCGCTGCAACAACGCATCACTGCGTTGAATCAGCAAACGGAGGAGGTCTGGATTCCAATGCGGCAACAGGCATCTGGGGAAAAACACTCAACTATTCAAGATCTGAGTATTCCGCTGATGCAGTTTCAGAATGTTGTGGTTGCTTTACCCTTGATCAGTAAAATAAACCGGCAACAGGCGCAGCAGATTGTGCAGAAACTGCAAGAAGGTGTGGAACGTTATCAAGCCAGATGTGCTATTCTTGATCTCACCGGTGTACATGGATTGGAAAGCCATATGGTTTTTACTATCATTAACGCGGTCAGTAGTAGTAGTATGCTGGAAGGAATGCAAGTAATCCTGACCGGCTTGCCTCCCTCTATTGTTCATCAAGTAGAAGGGGAGGTACAGAAACTGGAACATATCGTTATTCGTGGTAGTTTGCAGAGCGGTATAGCACATGCTCGTTGTCAGGGATAGGTCTTTATCTGTCATTATTCAGCCTTGCAAGCACCCAGGCTTCTTCCTCCGAACGATTTGACACGACCCCATCTAGCTGCGCTGCGCGTAATTCTTTGAGCAACTGACCCAGTCCTGGCCCGGGCGAAACTCCCAATTGTTGCAGATCGTGTCCATTGAGTATGGGCTTTCTATGGCGGAATGATAGGTAGTCGTCAATGGCAGCCTGGACGCCTGGTGTTTCAGCGACCCGTATGACTTGCAAGGCTGGTTCGCAGAAGGGTTGCAGCAGGTGGTCGAGTTTGCTGGGTGTGTGGGTTGTCTGGGCCAATGTTTCACGGAGCGTCTGACGGTTGCCAATATCGCGTAGCAGGTGGGCGACATCGTTTGGTAAGCGGTAACGCGTGATCAAGGTTTCGCGCTCAGTCTGGGAGAGTTCATAGGTGAGTAAGCCAGCCGTAAGCAGGCTGGCTTGCGGTGAGTGCTGGATGGTGGGGAGTGCCTGGGTCAAACGGGTAGCGAGCGTTTTGTTCCAGTGGAGGGCAGGGAAGATGTGGGGGGTAATGTCCAGTTCGTCGCCGAGTCGAAGCACTTCGTCGGGGTGGGGTTCTTCGAGTGCCAGGCAGAGTTCTGTGCGTATGCGGTCGGGTGAGGTGGCTTCAAGCATTTTTTGCTGCAGGGCGTCTTCGAGCAGGGAGCGCGTTGCTGGGGCAAAGTGGAAGCCGAGCCGTGCGGCGAGCCGTAGCCCCCGTAGTATGCGGGTCGGGTCATCAATGAAACTTTGCGGATGCAGGACTTGCAGGATTCTTCCTG
>CAYFVX010000667.1:0-3330 GCA_964346425.1 uncultured Chloroflexaceae bacterium
AAGCCGAGGTAACCGGTGTGCAGGCGGCTGAGCAGCAGGTCGTGCAGGCGCAGGTGGGGCTGGATCGCGTTTTGCAGCAGCCAAATGAGCATGATGTGGCGCAGGCGCAGGCGGGCGTGGATCTGGCGAATGCCAATCGGCGGCGGCTCTTCCCAGACCCCAACCAGTCGCAACAGGCGCAGGCGGCTGCGGGCGTGGCGCAGGCGCAGGCCGGGGTAGAGCTGGCAAATGCGAATGTTGAGCGGTTGTATCCCGACCCCAATGAGTCGCAGGAGGTGCAGGCGGAGGCGGGTATTATTGAGGCTGAGTCGGCACTGGAATTGGCAAAGCTCAATCGAGAATATGCGGAGATGCATTCCCCGTTTGATGGGATTATTTCCGAGGTGAATATTGATCCTGGTGATTCGGCGTTGGGGGCGCGTGATTTTGCGTTACAGGTTGTTGATATGGACAATCTGCATGTGGATGTGGATATCAGCGATGTGGATATCAGCGATGTGCAGATTGGGGCAAACGCCAATGTGTATGCCGATGCTTTGCCCGGTGAGACGTTTGCGGGCGAAGTGAGCTATATTGCGCCGATGGCAGATGTGCAGGGGAATGTGCGCACGTATACGGTACGCATTGAGCTGGAGCGTATCAAGGGGTTGCGGCCGGGGATGAGTGTTCGGGTTGAGATAGAAACGGAAGAATGAACCGCGTTTCGCAATTACCTCCATCTGCGTTTCAGACGGACTCCCTGCGCCAGTCGGCCTGGGGAGACGGAGCGACGCGTATTCTGGCGGCGGCGGTACAGGCCGTTGAGCCGGGGGCCGCTGTGCGCCATTTTTTGCAGCGCAAGCAGGATACGCTCATCATTGGCGGGCAGGCATATCCGCTCGCCGACTATGAGCGTATCATTATTGTGGGGGCGGGCAAGGCCAGTGCGCCGATGGCGTATGCGGCTAGAGAGATTGTGGGCGATTATCTGTCGAGTGGTATTGTGATTGGCAAAGATCAGCAGACGAGTGATGGGGTTGGTGGTGCTGAGCAGGACCGCCAGCAGTCGCAGCAGTTTGCGACGTTTATCTCGCCAATTGTCTTTTATCATGCGAGCCATCCGGTGCCAAATGAGCGGGGGGTGAATGCCACGCGGCGCATTGCCAGTTTGCTGCAGCAGACGACTGAGCGGGACCTGGTGCTGATGCTTATCTCTGGTGGTGGATCTGCGCTGATGACGTTGCCGGTGGAAGGGGTTGCGTTGCGTGATGTGCAGCAGTTGACTGCACAGTTGTTGCGTTGTGGGGCGAGTATCAATGAGATAAATAGTTTGCGCAAGCATCTGGATGTGGTCAAGGGGGGCGGTCTGGCGCGAATGGCTGCGCCGGCGACGGTGGTGACGCTGTTGCTGTCTGATGTGGTGGGTAATCCGCTGGACGTTATTGCTTCGGGGCCAACGGTGCCAGATTCGACGACGTTTATGGATGCGTTGCAGGTGTTGAAGCAGTATGATTTGTTTGAGACGGCTCCGTTTTCCATTATTGCGCATGTGCAGGCGGGGGTGCGCGGTGAGGTGACGGAAAATCCGAAAGCAGGTGATGCGGTGTTTGCGCGGGTGCGGCATGTGGTGATTGGCAGCAATCGTCAGGCGGCGGTGGCGGCTTTGCAGGCGGCGCGGGCGGAGGGGTATCATGCGTTGTTGTTGACGACTTCGTTGCAGGGGGAAGCACGCGAGGCGGGGCGGTTTCTGGCGGCGATCGTGCGCGAAATGGCGACAAGCGGGCGTGCGAGCAGTTCGCTGGCGACGCCGTTGCCGTGTCCGGCGTGTATTGTGGTGGGGGGCGAGACGACGGTGACGTTGCGCGGCGAGGGGCGTGGTGGCCGCAATCAGGAGCTGGCGTTGGCGGCAGTGCATGAGCTGGCTGGTCTGCGGAATGTTGCGCTGGTGACGCTGGCGACGGATGGGAATGATGGGCCAACGGATGCGGCTGGTGCGGTGGTTACGGGTATGACGTTGCAGCGGATGCAGGAGTGCGGCGTGGATGTGGCGGCGGCTCTGGCAAACAATGATGCGTATACGGCGTTTGCTGCCTGTGGGGATTTGCTCAAGCCTGGTCTGACGCGCACGAATGTGAATGATCTGGCGTTGTTGTTTGCGTGGTAGGGGTGGAGAATGGAGAATGGATGATTCCAGTGATGAGTGATACCTCATTCGGGTCATGAGTTCAACGAACCGCAAAGACGCAAAGGGCGCAAAGTCCGGACATCCGGGCAAAGATTCGGGCAGTTTTTTTTCATTCTTCATCCGAACCTGGTATGATGAGTGATGTTCTGCTGCAATGCGCTCTATCGCTCCATTTTTCTCAACTATTTATCCGAACGACAAAAGGAGGTGTGGAGACCAGGTCTCCACACCTCCTTTGCGTTGCGCGTTGCGCGTTGCGCGTTGCGCGTTACTGCACGCTGATGCGCAGTTCGTCGCTGTTGTTGGTTTCGTTGGTTTCCGATACCGCGCCGTTGTCGTTCTGTTCGCTGCCATCGGCACTGCGGTTCCAGCTATCCACGTAGAGATAGAGGTCGCTGGTGCCGCTGGCAAACGAGCCAGGCCAGTTGGTGAACTCTGCATTGTAGGAACTGGACGTTGATTTCAGCTCGATCTCCTGGCCCGGTCTGGGTGGTTGCTCCACATACCACGTAATGCCGTAGCATGGGTCCATAGCACACACTTCTGCCCAGCCCGTGTTGGGCTTTGCTGGTGTCTCGGAAGGATTGATGTACAGATCCACCCAGATGGGGTCTACGGATACGTTGATTAACTCGTCTTCGTCAACCGCACCGGTGTTTTTAAGTACCACGGTGATTTCCACCGATTCGCCCGCGTTGAAGTTGGTTTTGGCCGGGCTGAGCGAGATTTCACCGACAAAGTCGTTCCCCTGCGTCTGCGCTGCATCCCCGTCCTTGCCAACAAATGGCATGTAGATGTGGTAAGTCTTGAGTTGCAGGTTGGCGTCGGCCAGGGTGGGTGGTGCGCCTACCACAGCGGTGGTTTTTTGCTGGTAGAACGGTGCTTCGGCATGGACATACCAGCAACCGTTATCTACCGCCCAGGCATAGCGACCATCCTTGCCCGTCGTTTGCGGGTTGAAGGATGGGGTGACCACCTTCGTGAACCCGGCCGCGGAGCGCATGCTCGGCTGGACGGCCGCGGAAATGGTCGGAAAGACGATGCACGATCTCGTGCACCACACGCACCAGGATGGCAGGCACTATCCCGAGGAAGAATGCCCGATCTATGCCGCGTTCCGCGACGGCATCGTGCAGGCGCGCACGGCCTTTCCCGCCACGCTCCCC
>CAYFVX010000668.1:0-3330 GCA_964346425.1 uncultured Chloroflexaceae bacterium
GAAGGGAGAAGGGAGAAGGGAGAAGGGAGAAGGGAGAAGGGAGAAGGGAGAAGGGAGAAGGGAGAAGGGAGAAGGGAGAAGGGAGAAGGGAGAAGGGAGAAGGGAGAAGGGCGAGCAGACGGGCAACCGGGCAGGTTTCACCACAAAGCCGCAAAGAGCGCAAAGGTCCGGACCAGGAGATGGGGCTTCCCACCAGAGCCGCGACCGTGAGGGAGCGGACAGGGGGGAGAGTGGAGAATGGATGAATCGTCGCAGCGGTTTTTACCCGTGGGATCTGCCCCCATGTGACGTTTCTTCCGCGTCTGCACGCCACACTCCTTGTCGGAGAGAGATATCACCTGAATCGTGGCTACAGCGGCTCCAAGACTCTGTTGGGAAAGTCCATCCAATTCCTGGGAGCGAAGGGGTCTTGCTTGCCTCAGGTAGGGGTTTGGCACCGCCAAACCCCTACCGTATCACCCAAACCACATGGACCAACAGAGTCGCCAGGCCGCTGCTACAGTATCTCGCGACCGCTTTGCAAAGCGGTTTCCAAAAAAGTCTCCACATGTGAGGTGTGGTATACTGGGAGAGAGAGCGTGAAAAGGTAGCAATGGAATAATACCATGTTTGGGTGAAGAGTTGCGAACACTGGGACGATAAAGCGCATTGTAGTGGCTCATCACTCGTCACTCATCACCCACATCACTAGTATAACCACTATGTCCGTGTATCTCTCAGGCTGGTGCAGCGAAAGGGGTCTCAGGCGATGAATAATCCAACGCCCGATAATGAGGCATTGCAGGCAGAGCTTGCGGCTCTCCGTCAGCAGGTGGCGGAGTTGCAAGAGCGCGAAGCGTTTTTCCGCGAGTTTATGGAGGGTATTGATGATTGTGTGCTGCAGGTGGATGCGCGTGGCACGATTGTCTATGTGAACCCGGCGGTCGAGCGATTGATGGGGTATACCGTTGATGAGGTGGTCGGCACCAGTATTCTGGAGTGTCTGCATCCGGATGACCGCGAGGTAAGCAAACAGATTATTCGCGGCTGGGTGGAAAACCATGTGCAGAACGACCGTTACGAGAACCGCATGCTCAGCAAGAGCGGTGACATCATCCATGTGCTCTGGTCTACCACGATGCACTATGATGAGGATGGACAGTTGTCATCGGTGAAGGCGATTGCCTGCGATATCACGGATAGGAAGCGGCTTGAGGATGAGGTGCGGCAGGAAAATGAGGAGCTGGAAGAGCGGAGTGCTCGCCAGACGGAGGCCCTGGAGCATCAGCAGGCGTTGTTGTTGGGGGTGGTGGATAATCTACCGGCCAGCCTGACGGTGCGCGATATGGAGGGGGTGTTCCTGCTTATCAATCGCCATTTTTCGCAGTTGCTGGGGGTGGACCGTGAAGCGTTGCGCGGCAAGCATGACCATGAGGTTTTTCCGCCAGAGATGGTCGAGGAGTGGCGGGCAACCGACCAGCAGTTGCGGGAACAGCGGACACCGATTGAGCTGGAAGAGAGCTATGACCTGCCAGATGGCAAGCATACGTTCATTTCGGCAAAGTTCCCCATCTATGACAACGATGGTTCGATTTCTGCGATTGGGGTAGTAACTTCGGATATTACCGACCGCAAGAAAGCAGAAGATGCGCTGCGTAATTTCAAGGCACTGGCGGATTATGCGCCGGATATTATTGCGGTGGCTTCGATGGATGGTCTTATTACCTATGTGAATCCTGCCCATCGGCGCGAAATTGGTATTGAGGAAGCTATTGGAAGGTCTATAGCTGATTTTTACCCGCCGGAGAGCCAGCAACGGTTGCCGGAGATTTTGCATGCTATCCACACGGAAGGAAACTGGCAGGGGGAGCTTTTGCATCAACGTGATGATGGGAGCACCTTTCTGGCTCTGTCATCCGGTTTCCTTATCCGTGATGAGGATGGTACTCCCCAGGCAATGGGGGCGATTGTACGCGACATAAGCGATATGCAGGCGGCGCAGCACGAGCAGGCGGCGTTGCAGCAGCAGATTATTGATACGCAACAGGCGACGTTGCGCGAGCTTTCTTCGCCGCTGATTCCGATTGCGGATCATGTGGTGTTGATGCCGCTGGTGGGTACGATAGATAGCCGGCGTGCGCAGGATATTATGGAGATGTTGCTTGAGGGGGTGGCGCACTATCAGGCGGATGTGGCGATTGTGGATATTACCGGTGTGCCGGTGGTAGATACGCAGGTGGCGAATGCGTTGATGCATGCGGCGCAGGCGGTGCATTTGCTTGGTTCGCAGGTGGTGTTGACGGGGATTGGGCCGACGATGGCGCAGACGCTAGTGCATCTGGGGGCCGACCTGAGCACGATTATGACGCGTGGGAGTTTGCAGAATGCGGTGAAATGGGCGTTGGGGAGGTAGGTGCCAACGCAAAGAGACGCGCAGGTTTCATCGCGCCCCGGACAGGTCTCACCGCAAAGGCGCAAAGAGCGCAGGGAACCCCGCGCTTATCGCGTGCTTGCACATCCAGCAGCGGATATTTCAACTCCGCCACCCGCGGAGCCTGATGCCGCTTCCCACCAGACTTATTGTATAATACAGGCACGACAACCTGCCAACTATCACGACTCGCACGCAGCAAAAGGAGCCCCTGTCCACATGTCAACCCTCATTGGTAGCACCCTGGGCAAATACCCCATCACCGGCCTGCTCGGTTCCGGTGGCATGGCGCAGGTCTACCGCGCCCATCACCCCACGCTTGACCGGCCGGTCGCCATCAAAGTGATGCACGCGCGGTACGCCAGTCGCCCCGACTTCCTCACCATCTTCACCCGCGAAGCGCAGGCTATCGCTCGCCTGCGCCATCCGCATATCGTGCAAATCTACGACTTCGATGTCTGCGACGAGATGCACTACATGGTCATGGAACTGGTGGAGGGTGTCACGCTCACCGCCCGTCTGCACCAGCAAGCCGCCCGCTCCAATCCCTTCAGCTTGAGCGAGCTTGTGGCTTTCTTCCCCGACCTGGTCAACGCAGTAGGGTATGCACATGCGCGGGGCATCATCCATCGCGACATCAAGCCTGCCAACGTCATGTTTACGCCGGAGGGGCAGGTGGTGCTGATGGACTTCGGCATTGCACAACTCGCGCTGGCCGGCCAGGACCCGCTGCAACACAATGTCATCGGCACGCCTGCCTACATGTCGCCCGAACAGGCCCGTGGGCTGGCGGTGGATGCCCGCAGTGACCTCTACGCGCTGGGCATCATGCTGTATGAGCTTGTTGTCGGGCAACGACCTTTTGAGGGACCGGCCGCCAGCATTATCCAGCAGCAAATCACTGCTCCCCTGCCCAACCC
>CAYFVX010000669.1:0-3329 GCA_964346425.1 uncultured Chloroflexaceae bacterium
AACCCCTACTGAACGCAGGTGAAGAAACGCACGCCCTTAGCGTGCCAGTACCATCCGGGAGGAACAGGTTTCTTTTTTAGTTGAGGTACGCGTTCGCGCCGCGCAATGCAGCGGCAGCACGAAGGCGTATCACAGAAGGAATGTTTACACCCATGATCTTTCGCAACATTCGATCGTTCCTGGAGCACGCCTTTTCAAGCAGCATCTGGCGGTCGCTCCAACGATTATTGCTTGTCGCGCTCGGTGCGCTGATTTCCGCCCTCGGTTACAGTTTGTTTCAGGTACCATTCAATATTGTCGCCGGTGGTCTGACGGGTATTGGCATTATCATCAATCATTTCAGTGGGCTGCCCGTAGGGATGATGTATCTGCTTATGAACATTCCGCTACTTATCCTGGGGTATATCCACCTCGGACGGTGGCGTTTCATTCTGTATACGTTGATACCGGTCGTGGTGTTCTCCATCGCGGCCGATTTCTTCACGCTCACCTTTACGGAAATGACCCAGGTAGACCCATTGACGGATGATATGCTGCTCAGTGCTATTTATGCCGGCTTGCTCTATGGCATTGGTAGCGGGTTGATCTATCGGGCTGGTGGAACGCCGGGCGGCACTGCCATCCTGGGCCGCATTTTGCAACACAAGACCGGGCTGCCACTCAGTCAGTTGTTTTTGTATACCGACAGTGCTATCATCCTGGCGGCGGGCATTGTGTTTGGCTGGGATAGTGCCTTGCACGCGCTGTTGACGCTCTTCTTGATGGGAATGGCTTCGGACTTTGTGCTGGAGGGACCAAGCAATGTGCGCACTGCTATGATCATTACAAGCTACCCGGAGGAACTCGCGCAAGCCCTGACCACCGGTTTGCGGCGCAGCCTGACCTTCTGGAGCGTGACGGGCAGCTATTCGCGGCAGGACCGCTCGATGCTCTTTTGCACCGTGCAGCGTTCACAGGTGAGCGAATTGAAATATATCATTGCAGAGGTTGACCCGACCGCGTTTGTGGTGATTGAAAACGCACATCAGGCTATGGGTACCGGCTTCATGAAGCTCAAGCGGTAGTCATAATCAAGCCATGAGGCCGGTGCCAAACATGGAGGAGACACTGCGCTGGATACTGCCAATCGCACGCATTGCGCCCTTGAGATCACGCCGCTCCAGCGAGCTTAAATTGGCAACCGGTACCAGGTTGGTTGGCTGCACGTCACGCTCAATCTGCCCATACTGGTGGCGCAGGCGCAGCATGCTAAGAAACTCAAACGCAGCCTGTAATTCTTCGGCTCCCTGCTCGCTCAAGTCGCTGTGGGGAGCCGAAACGCGCAAACGGGCGATGGTATTCGTCTCTGCGCTGCCAGCCGCCAGTGCAAACAGGCGGGCCAGGTCTACCACCAGCGCGGTGCCGCGCACCTTGAGGTCTATCACGTCGCGCCCTTCGCCATCCTGCTCCACCACCAGATTACGGAAGAAGCCCAGCGGTGGCGACTGACGCAGGGCACTCTTCGAGAGGTGGCTGAGAAAGAGGCTGTTGCTGCGAGCCTGTTCTAACACCGGGCGGAGATGCTGCTCGACATGCAGTTTGCCATAGACCTGCCGATAGTCGAAAAAAATGCCCACGCGCATGAGGGCTTCCTCGTCGGGGACGTGGATCCAATCATCGAAGTATTGCTGCCAGACGCGCAGGGGTTGCCGCCACTGCGGATTGGTCGCCATGATGTCGCCAGGGCAGCGCGGAAAGCCACATTCGACCAGTTGCTCCACCACCCGTTCCGCCATTGCACGGAAATAGTTATCTGCATTCGGTGGCGCATCATCCGCATAAACCAGCGCATTATCCTGGTCGGTGTGCAACGTTTGCTCGTAGCGGCCCTCGCTGCCCAGCACCAGCCAGCCGTAGGGGCAGGGTGGTGCGCCCAATGCCCGCTCCGCATCCACCAGCAACCGCTCCAGCAGCGAGTCATGCGCAATGGCAACCACGCGCCCGATGTCTTGCACGCGGGCTTCTGTTTTGAGCAGGGTGCCCACCATTTTTGTGACCTGGCTGGTATAGGAGCGAAAATCCTCGATACTCCGTGCCCGCGTCAACTGGCGCGGCAGGAAGAGTGGGCTGTGGCTCTGTTCGCGCAAGATGTCGGTGTGGGTGATGATACCCAGCACCTGCCCATTTTCCGTCACGGGTAGATGGCGGATATGGTATTTGAGCATGAGCGCGAGGGCTTCAAACATCAGGCTATCGGCCGGCATGGTCAAGATGGGCGAGGTCATAACTTCACGCACCGGCGTGTCATAGTCGCGTCCTTCGGCCATCACGCGGTTGCGCAGATCACGCTCGGTGATGATACCCGGCGGGTCACTCTCGACCAGCAGACAATCTATCTGGTTGCGGCGCATCAACTGCGCGACCTCGCGGACGGTCACTTCCGGCGCGATGTGGATCAGCGGATGGTGCAGCAGTTCAGCCAGCGTCAGGCGAAATTCGGGATGTTTGCCCGTATCTTGCACATGAAACATCTGCGTCAGTTGCGTGAGAGAGGTTTCATCAAAGAGGCGGCCAAAGGACGGATGATCGTTGCACAGTCTCTGGAAGGTATTCGGCGGGAGCAGGTAGGTACAGGTTTCTTCGCGCGTGCGCACGGTGGCGTTGGGCGGTCGGTTGTAGATCAGGGAAAGATGACCAAAGGCATCGCCTTCATCCAGCATATCGAAGGGTGCCATAATGCCCTGCTCGTTTTCGCGGATAAGTTCGACGCTGCCTTCGGAGATGATGTAGAGATAGTTGGAAGGCTCACCCTGATAGATCAGGATATCATAGCCTGGCGGATAGCATTCAAAGCCCAGGTCTGCCGTCATGTGCAGCACATCTTCAAAGGGTAAAAGGTTAAAAGGAGGATGGTCATAGAGAAAGCGAGCGATATCTCTGTCCATTGCAAATACCTTGTAGTTTCAGGAAAGGCAACCGTTGTGGTCCGTCGTTCTGCTCTGTCTCCGTGGTTCGTTCTGGCCGGTAGCCGGGTTCATTCGGGTTGATGCTGTGGTAGAAATTGTTCTCCGGATATGGTGTAACGCATGACCAGTATACCATAAGAAGAAGCCTGAGTTTTCCGTATTTTCGCGCACATACGTGATACCAGTGATGAGTGATGAGTACTAAGTGATGAGTGGCTGCAATGCGCTCTATGGAACCAGTTTTCTCAATTATTCACCCGAACATGGTATGACCGCTGACTCACTGGTGACTTCGTCACCAACCGGATTGGAGCGGGGCTCACATGTGTAGACTTTTTTGTAAACCGCTTTGCAAAGCGGTTGCGAGATACGGTAGCAGCGGCT
>CAYFVX010000670.1:0-3323 GCA_964346425.1 uncultured Chloroflexaceae bacterium
ATCATCCTACCTATGAATTGGCCCAGAAATATCTGCCGAAAGGACAGAGCGGCATGGTTGGCTTTGGTGTCAAAGGTGGGCGCAAAGAGGGAGCGACATTTATTGAACATCTCAAACTCTTCTCACACCTTGCCAATATTGGCGATGCACGTAGTCTGGCGATCCATCCAGCCACAACCACCCATAGCCAGTTGTCGGCCGAAGAGCTGAAATTGACTGGCGTAACCGATGATTATGTGCGGCTTTCTATTGGGATCGAAACGATTGATGACATTCTCGCCGATCTGGATCAAGCATTAGCAACCGTGTAGAGTAGAAGTTTATTAAGGAGGAGATTGATACCTATGAGTTTGAATACCCGTACCCATCCACAAATTGGTCCGGTGGGGCCGACAAATCATTCCCATACGAAATCAACATACGCATCGCAGGCATCTTGTGTCGCAGGGAAGCGGCAGAAAAATGTGTTGCCAGCACGAGAGGAAGGCGTTGGTCTGGTGGAACCACGCTATGCCACCTGGCTTGAACCATTGCCGCTCGATAGTGGCGCATCGCTTGCTCCTGTTACGCTGGCGTATGAAACGTATGGACAACTGAATGAAGCACGCGATAACGCTATCCTGATTTTGCACGCCCTCTCTGGTGATGCACATGCTGCAGGGCGTCATCGTGTTACCGACCGCAAGCCGGGCTGGTGGGACGCAATGGTGGGTCCTGGCCGTCCTTTTGACACCAATCGTTACTTCATTATCTGCTCAAACATTCTTGGTGGGTGCAAAGGTAGCACTGGACCGTCGAGCATAGACCCGAAAACTGGCAAACCCTATGGAACCAATTTTCCTGTCATAACCATTGCCGACATGGTACGGGCCCAGGTTCGTTTGATAGACGAGCTGGGAATTGATCAACTCCACGCGGTTGTTGGGGGTTCAATGGGTGGCTTTCAAGCCCTGGAATGGGCAACCGCCTGGCCGGACCGCATGCGTGCTGCCATATTGCTGGCAACCACCGCACGGTCTTCGCCTCAGACGATAGGCTGGAATACCATCGGGCGGCAGGCCATTATGAAAGACCCGCGCTGGCGTCGGGGCGACTATTACGGGCATGAGCCGCCGGTAGATGGCCTGGCAACTGCGCGACAGATGGCGCATATTACCTACCTGAGCGAGCCTGCGCTGGAAGAGAAATTTGGTCGTACCTATCAGAAGCCGGGTGGGCCACGGTTTACGCTTGAGGAGGAATTTGAGATAGAGCGGTATCTTTCCTATCAGGGGGATGCGTTCAATGCTCGCTTTGATGCCAACAGCTATCTCTACATCACCAAAGCGATGGATTATTGGAATCTGGCCGAACAGTATGGTTCACTCGAAGCAGCCCTGGGGCGCAGTTCGGCGGAATTTTTGTTGCTCTCGTTCTCAAGCGACTGGCTCTACTCACCTGCAGATCTCCGTGAGGTCGAAGAAGCACTGGTGCATCTCGGTCGTTCGGTGCAGCACGTTGAGATTGATTCTACCGCCGGGCATGATTCATTTCTGGTGGATTATGAAAAGCAGAGGCCATACATTGAAGCCTTTTTGCAGCGGCTTGATAACGCACGAACTTTTGCACATCTGCTCGAAACCGCACCGACCATTGAAATTCCTGGTCGAGAACGTGAGGTTGGCGGCGGTGAACGGGCCATGATAGCACTTTCCTGATGCAATGAATACTGTTTCTCTGCTTCAGTGAGGCTTGTTTGTGCTTCTTACATTGTCGTGTCGTAAGGAGGTACAAGCAAGTCTCCCGTGGAGGGGCAAGCGTGCAGAATGCAGCGTGTAGTATTGACGCGCAGTATTCCCCCTTTTGTTCCATCGCCTTCAATAGCCCCATCAACTTGTGCTTGCGTCCATGACGTGCCTTGAGGTCACCGAGGTATTTCTCCCAACCCTCACCATTTCGCTGTTGCTGATATGCCTGCTTGACTAGAGCCAACCGTTGCACCGCACCTTCATAGTATTTCGCTTTTGCTGCCTCAATGGGATGCTCGGCATAGCGAATGCCGGTTTTGATGACCCGGTCCGGGCGATGTGGGATGGCGGCTACCAGAACCTGATTGGTTTTTCCTCATGGTAGTATCCGAACCCCTTCTTTTCAACTATGGCAATCGCATCATCAATCAACCGCGATTGTATTGCTATGATGCAGACAATAGTTTAGCATAATCTTTCCCAGATGCGTAGTTACGGCGCAAAGTTTCTGCGCTTACGCAAACGGTATTTGCAGCAGAGTGAATACCGTTACAAAAATTGCTCTCATCAGGCACTATTCTTGCAATAATTTCGGGCAGGATACTGGCATGAGAATGTGAGAACAAAGAAAAGGAGGTAATTCCTATGATGATGGTTAAGAAGCAAAAAGTTGGTCTATTTGTCGCAGTACTTCTTAGTATGCTGCTGGCTGCCTGTGGTGGTGGCGGTGGTGCGCCTGCAGCCCCTGCGCCCAAACCAGACAGCGGTGACGGAGATGGTGGTAGCGGAAACGGTGCGGTGACGTTGCAAATTGCCCAGGAAGGCGAATCGCTCAAGTTCGACAAAGATACCTTGAGTGCCACGGTTGCAGAGGACGAGCCAGTGGTTATTGAGTATCACAACTCCTCGCAGACGCAGCAACACAATTTTACCCTGCTGAACCATGCCGATCTGGACCGTGCATCCGATTTCAATGACGCCGCATCCCAGGCTGTCAATACCGGCTACTTTCCTGTGGATAATGAGGAACTTATGGATACGGTGATTGTTCACAGCGACACGCTTGATCCGGGGCAGCGGGAAACGCTTGAATTTGATGCACCGCCCGCCGGTGACTATCTGTATATCTGCACTGTGCCAGGTCACTTTGCGGCTGGCGACTATGGCACGCTGACCGTCAACGCACCCTCTTCCTGATAAGCGGTGTTCTGTTTGTATGGTCGTTTTGCGGCGTAGCCGCAAAACGACCATACAAACAGTATTTTTCGGAGGGTTGCACCTCCTCAATGGGTGTCACCAGTGGGAGTGTGAGGGAACCTGGTTCCCTCACACTCCCCATTCTGGTGGGGTATGTGGTTTGTAGAGACGTTGCGTGCAACGTCTCTACAAACCACATACCTGATTGTAAAGCCCTGGCACGCGGCTGCGTGCGTTTTTCGCCGTGCGCAAGCAGCACACCATACAGGTGATACCTGTTGAGGGTTGCACCCCTCAATGGGTGTCACTTGCGGGTGTGTGCGGGAACCAGGTTCCCGCACGCTCCCCATTCTGGTGGGTTTTGTTGTTTTTTCGACGAAGTCGAAAAAACAACAAAAC
>CAYFVX010000671.1:0-3323 GCA_964346425.1 uncultured Chloroflexaceae bacterium
GGGGGCAGGCTCAGCGGGGGTCTCCTGCAGGTGTGTGAGGGAACCAGGTCCCCTCACGCTCCCCTTTGGAGTGGGGTTTATGTTTTTTCGACTTCGTCGAAAAAACATAAACCCCACCAGAATGGGCTGGCACGCCTCTGCGTGCATGTTTTGCCCGTTTGTAAGCGGAGCTTGCAGCGGGGTGAACCCCGTTGAGGGGGGCAGGGGTGTGATGGCATGTTGTGGTTTCAGGACATACCTGGTGGTGCGGTGGTATAATGCAAGGCAGAGATCAAGCACTTCTTCATACCAGTGATGAGTGATGAGCGGCTGCAAAGCACGCTATCACACCAGTTTTAGCAACCATTCACTCGTCACTGCCCGTCACCGGTCGAAGAAGGAACCGAGCGAGGAAATACGTATGACCACTCTCTATGTGCAACCTGACCAGGAATCCAGGAGGGTTCTCAACCTGGTCAGAACAGCCATCAGCCGTGAAATAGCCAGCCTGGAAGTTGCAATACAAATAGCACGCACGCGACTGATGCCGTTTGAACGGAAATATCATGTCTCATCCGCACACTTTCTGGCAGAAATGGCTGCTGAAGACCTCGAAGGTGGAGATGATGAGTATGTCCAGTGGGCTGGCGAGTATCGGCTCCTGCAAAGCCTGGAAAGCAGGTTGCAGCAGCTTCAAGGAATAACCTACAGTGATAGCAGCCGCAATGCATGAAGAACTCTTGAATGATGTGGTGCGTCGCATCCTCACCACAGGCGATCCCATCTCTATTGTCCTGTCTGGCTCACACGCACGCAACGAAGCGCAACCTGGAAGTAATCTTGACCTGCTGATCATTGAAGACTCCGACCTGCCGCGTCATCGGCGGGCCGGAAAATATCGCAGAGCTCTGATGGGGGGCTATCCTTACAAAGGATATTGTTGTCTGGACGCCCGAAGAAGTAGATGAATGGCGAACGGTAGCCAATGCGTTTATTACGACGGCGTTGGCAGAAGGAAGGGTATTCTATGAGCGACCTTCAGACCCACGCACGCGGCTGGTTTCGCAAAGCGGAGAGTGACCTGCACACGCTGCGCCTGATGGTAGCAAGTAACGGAGCAGGTTGGTGAAACTGCCAAACGCAGAATGTGCGATAGTTGACCCAACGAAATTGCGTGAGTATTGCCTCAATCCTGCCCATCCGCGTGGGCGGCACAAGGCACGCGTTTTTGCCGCAGCTCTCGGTCTTACCGCAACGGATACGGACTATCTGCAAGCGGTGTTTCTTGCTGCTGTTCGTACCAATGATGCCCTGCTGGGTGAGCAGGACACCTATGGACAGCGATGGAGTGTGGATATTTGGGTCCGTGGCCCTGCTGGAGAAGCGATGGTCCGTACTACCTGGATAGTTCGCAGTCATGAAGATGTGCCACGATTGACGAGTTGTTATATATTGTAAGGAGGTTTCGATGATGTCACAATCCATTGCGCTGCTGGATGTCGTTGCCCTGACCGTTGCCCATCCAGATCGAGGATTGGCACAGGGACAGGTTGGCACGGTGGTGGAGGAACTGGCTCCCAATGTTTTTGAGGTAGAATTCAGTGATAACGAGGGGCGTACCTATGCCAGCCTTGCCTTATCTTCCAATGAACTGATGGTCTTGCACTATCAGCCAGTTGCAGCGGATATGGTCTGACGCTGGCAGAAGGAGTGAGGAGTTTGCATGATGTGCGACATGCCCGCAGAGCTTGCAGCGGATCGTGCAGGAACGGGCACCAACCCGCAGACACCGTTTGGTTCTCGTGGCGTGTTGGCGAAAATATGCACTTGCAGTGGGTAGAGGTTGGTGTATGACGCATGACCCAATTCCATCATGACACAGTTCCATAAATGTCCTCGCCAATCCCTTTGCCCGTCCCTTCATCCATGTGGTATACTGAACACATTGTATGAAAAGAAAAAGCCCATACAGGCTGGCGAGCACACGGATGGGAGAAATTCGCTCGAACAGTGTTGTTTTTCTTCAAGCACCTGTTCTCTTGCATTGTACCATAAGAAACTATGACTTGTTGCATTGAATAAAAGAAATCCTTGCCGTTATGTTTTTTTGTACGAACCTCTGTATGAAACGACCCGTTTTTGAACCATTGATGTTCGCGTCTCCCGCGAGCCTTTCCTTTCTTTTGCTTTTCGATGACCAGTACGCAGCGATGATGGAGGTTGGATAATGCTCAATCCCGGCGACCGATTGCAGCAGCGGTACCGCATTGAAGATATTCTGGGACGCGGTGGCTTTGGCGCAGTGTATTGCGCGTTCCACGAGGAGTTGCAGACGCATGTTGCGGTGAAAGAAGCACTGCATGCGGATGATCCGCGTATGGTTGACCGCTTTCGCGAAGAGGCGCAAATCCTCAATAAACTGAGCCATCCCGCGCTGCCGCGCGTCAAAGAGTACTTCCGTGAGGATGGTAATGCCTATCTGGTTATGGATTATGTGCCGGGCACGTCGCTGGGGGCTTATTTGCAGCACATACCCACCAGTCGCATGGATTGGGTGGATGCGCTGCGCTTGCTCGCGCCGGTGCTGGATGCGCTGGAGTATCTTCACCGTCAGCAACCACCCGTCCTGCATCGGGATATTAAGCCTGATAATATACGTATGACGCCAGACGGCGAGGTGTTCCTGGTAGATTTTAGCATTGCCCGTTTCTATCTGCCGGATGAGCGCACTGCCACCGCTGCGCACGCGTTTTCGTCGGGCTATTCCCCCTATGAGCAATACCGCCGTAATTTGCCAACCACCACCCACTCCGATTTGTATTCCCTGGGCGCGACGCTCTATCGCATGCTGAGTGGTGTTCTGCCCCAGGATGCGCTTGACCGTATAGCGACCGACCCGCTGGTGCCAATAGAGGACCTGAACCCGTCCGTTCCCACAGTTGGTCAGGCGGTCATGCGCCGCTTGATGGCGGTGTTCCCGAAAGATCGCTATGCCAGTGTTGCCGAAGTGCGCTCAGACCTGGCGGAAGAGTTGCAGCGAGCAGGCGTTGAGGGTCAGGGATCGGGGATCGAGGTGCAGGGGACAGGTGTTGGTCAGCAGGATTATCCGACGGTGGTGGCGGTTGACCACCCGACCGACCGTGTTGCCGATTCGCGCACGTCGTATCAGGCGGATCCGCAGCCCACCACTTCGCACGATGCACCGACGGTGGATGCGGATATTTGTTCACCCTCTCCCCAACCCCTCTCCCATCCAGGGAGAGGGGCTTCGGACAGCAGTTCCCCGTCCCCCCTTGTGGGGGAAGGAATAAACGCCCTGCCCCCGCTGGATGTGTTCTGGTTGC
>CAYFVX010000672.1:0-3320 GCA_964346425.1 uncultured Chloroflexaceae bacterium
TGGGGACGCGAGGTCCAGTTATAGATGATAATGGGCAGAACGGTAAACTTGGAGAATGGCCCTTCGGGGTCTGCGGCAATGAACGTTGATGCGCCGACTACGATGAGGGGGGCGGTTTCGCCGATGGCACGCGACATAGCGAGAATAGTGCCGGTTAAGATCCCTGGGATGGACACAGGCAGCACATGGTTCCAGATGGTTTGCCATTGGGTTGCTCCCAGCCCATAGCTTGCCTGACGTAGCGAGTTGGGCACGGCGCGGATGGCTTCCTGTGCGTTGATGATGATGATAGGCAGGATGAGCAGTGCCATCGTCAGCCCGGCTGAGACGATTGTGCGTCCATTTTCTGCTTCAGAACCGAAAATAGCTCCACTGGTAACGGGTTCCAGCATACGTACAAAGATTGCCAGACCAAGCATACCGTAAATGATGGAGGGCACGCCAGCCAGGTTGTTGATGTTGGTCTGGATGATGCGGTTGAGCCAGTTGTCGGTTGCGTATTCTTCGAGATAGATGGCAGCTCCTACCCCGATGGGGAAAGCAACGAGCATGGTAATGGCGATCATCCAGAGCGAGCCAAACAGAGCGGTGCGGGCACCTGCCAGCAAGGGTTGGCTGGACATGGGTGTTTGCAGGAATTCGAAGTCTATCCAGCTTTTGAATTGCAAGGTTGCGTCGGGATAATCTTCTGCCAGGGTTGCTTCAATTTCGCCCTTGTTGAACAGGGCCGTTTGTAGCGTCCAGGTATCTACAATTTCTTCTTCCAGTACGCGTTGGCGGATGATCGCAAGCAGGTTGGCCTGGCTCCGTTCGCTAAAGGGTTGTTCTTTTTCGAGCCGATTGTAGACACCCTCTTTGATGTTTGCTTGCAGGATGGCGGTCAACTCTTTGTTGGAAAGCTCTTCCAAAGGACGATCAGCGATTTCCGAAGGACTGACATCATACTCCAGCGCAACATAGCCAAATGCTTTGTTGGCAATGGTCAGCATCAGAACGAGGAGCGCGATAATGGCGATAGCCATGGAAGAGATGAAGATACCTTGCCAGACCCCGCCCATGATGCGTCGCTTTGAAATATTGCGTTGCAGATCTTCGCCCTCTGGGAGCGTTCCGCTTGAAAATTCGTTTGTGTTCTGGGTCATTCATACACCTCTCGGAAATGGCGCACAATACGTCCGCTGATAATATTGAGTGTCAGGGTCATCACGAATAGCATCAAGCCAATGGCGAAGATGCTGTTGTAGTCAATCGAGTTGTAGCTCAGGTCACCACCACTGATACGGGCGATGTGACCGGTCATGGTTTCTGCGGCTTCAAAGGGATTGAAGGTGAAACTGGGGCCGGCACCAGCCGCAATAGCCACAATCATCGTTTCACCGACGGCACGGGAAATACCGATGATAAATGCGGCGATAATGCCTGAGATGGCAGCGGGTACGACCACTCTGATAGCCGTTTCAAATTTGGTGGCTCCCAGGCCATAGGCTCCTTCGCGCAATGAACGGGGGACGGAGCTCAGCGCGTCTTCGCTCATTGAGCTAATGATGGGCAAAATCATAACACCCATGACCAGCCCGGCCGATGCCATGTTGTAGATTTCCACCGTACCCTGGCCGAGAATGTTACGCAGCAGGGGAGTCATGAATGAGATGGCAAAGTAGCCATAGACGACGGTCGGGATACCCGCCAGCACTTCCAGAATTGGCTTGAGCGTATTCCGCACGCGGGCAGATGCGTATTCGCTGAGATAAATTGCTGCTCCCAATCCCATAGGAATGGCGACGAGCATAGCGATAGCACTGGTCATGAGGGTTGAGTTGAGCAACGGCCAGATGCCAAATTCTTTCAGATGGGGTTGCCATGTTGTGCCGGTAAGAAACTCGACAATTGTTACTTCGCCGTTGGTAAAGAAGAGCAGCGATTCGCGGGCCAATACATACACAATTCCAAGCGTAGTGAAAATAGAAATTGCTCCACTGGCAAAGAGGAGTACTTGAATAATTGTCTCACCAATGCGAGGGTTCTGCTGGCGTAAATCAACGCCGCTTTCCGTTGTCTCTGAGACAGGAGCAGCCCCTCCAATACTCATTTCTTCTGACATGATTTCTCATCCTCCTGATGTAAGAGTGTTGTTTGATATGTTGTTAGACATATTGTACACCATGCACACCCTCTCCTGCTTTCGAAGAAGTGATGTTCCAGGAATTTTTTATCTTTGAATGTTTTTGCATTATTCATGCCAACCAGGAGACAGGCAATTTGCCTGTCTCCTGCCTGCAAAAGACCGTCTTATTGACCCATGGCGTTCAGCCATTTGCTGCGGGCATTGTTGAGTGCGGTTGCGCTGGCGGGGAAGTAGCCGACGTCAATGATTTCGTCGTTGACGGTGGTCAGGTAGTAGTTGATGAAGGATGCGACCTGGGGTTTCTCCTCCATAATGCTCGCCGCGGAGTAGATGAACAGCGGGCGGCTCAGTGGGTAGGAGTTGTCCTCGGCGGTTTCCTCGGTTGGCTCGATGCCATCCAGCGCGAGGGCTTTCAGGTCGCCTTCGTTTTCCTGGTAGTAGGCATAGCCAAAGAAGCCGATGGCATAGGGGCTACCCAGCACACCCTGCACGAGCACGTTGTCGTCCTCGCTGAGCTGTGGGTTGGCTTCCAGCATCGGGGCTTCATCTTCGTCAAAGACGACTTCGACAAAGAAGTCGAAGGTGCCGCTGTCGGTACCCGGTGCGTAGAGTTCAATCTCTTCGGCGGGCCAGGCGGGATTGATGTCGGACCACATGGTCGCCGCGTTGGAGAAGACCATGGCGAGTTCGTCCATTGTCAGGCTGTCTACGAAGTCGTTTTCGGCACTGACGGTGACGGCGATGGCATCGGTTCCGACACGGAATTCGATGGGGGTACGGCCGTTTGCTTCACAGGCGGCCATTTCCTCATCTTTGATGGGGCGGCTGGCGTTGGAGATGTCGGTTTCTGCTTCGACACAGAACCGCTCGAAGCCTGCGCCGCTGCCGATGCTGTCTACGGTGATGAGACCTGCATAGCCTTCGTCGGTGAAGAGTTCGGCCATGCGCTCGGTAAGCGGGTAGACAGTGGAGCTACCGGCGGCGACGATGTCGCCCGTCACGTTAGCCGGTGTGACGTCTGGCAGGGTGATGTCTTCCGCTGCCGTTTCCGCTGCCATGTCCTCTTCCGCTGCCGCTTCGTCTTCCATGGGTTCTTCGGCGGCAGTTTCCTCCATCTCTTCGTCCATAGCCGGCGCTTCCTGACCCATGGCGTTCAGCCATTTGCTGCGGGCATTGTTGAGTGCGGTTGCGCTGG
>CAYFVX010000673.1:0-3308 GCA_964346425.1 uncultured Chloroflexaceae bacterium
GCTGCTACGATTCCCAACGGGGTTCTTTTCCTCGAAAAAGTCTCCACATGTGAGCCCTTGTGACTCTGTTGGTAAACCCCATCTCCTGTCTGGACCTTTGCGGCTTTGCGCCTTTGCGCGAGGCCCACGCCCCCTCCCCAGAAATGACAATCCCCCGCTCCTGGCTGGCAGAAGCGGGGGACATCAGGGGAAAGGGGAGATAGTGCTGGTCGTGTTATCTCACCATTCTATAAGTTCGTTGTCTGGCGGGAATAAGAGAACCTCTCCTCCCAGACAACGACAATTTCCAGTTGGACTAAAAACCCACCGTGCTGGTTGTCGGCGACGCTGCAGTCATCTGCCCAATCAACGGCAGGTAGACTTCGCGTGCTGCCGTCACCACTGCGAATGCTTTGCCCGGAGTGTTGATTTGAGCGGACATGCTGTTACCAGTGACGTCTGCAACCGTTGTGCTCCAGATACTATTTCGGTAGTTGCCCAGGCGCAGCAGTTGGGTTTGTGTAGCAGGCACGGTGACTGCATCCTGTTGCAACATGCTCGTCAGGTTAATCTGGATAGTTATCTCCAGACCATTGGTATTCCCGATCTTTTCGAAGACGATGGTATCGGTAAGATCGTTGCCATCAAGGTCTTCTATTTGGACTTTATAGTATGCGTAGACGCCCCAGATGGTGGGGATGGCAGAATTTATCTCCTGATCCACGCCATCAAGCTGGTCGAAAGGTACACGAGTCACATTAATAATCAACCCTTCGTCGTATGCACCTGAAGGAATTCTGATGGTGATGTTTCCACCATCAAACTCTTGCACAAAATCGTCATCGTCATTGGGGTCGTATTCCTTCCCTTCAACAATTTTCTCAAAAGAGAGACCCTCAAGCGTTGCCGTAACCGGTGTGGTGTCTGCACATGCGGTAGCTTGCAGCGTCATAGTTCCGGACGTTTCAGACGTTACATAGGTAGTCACGATACCATCTTCATCACCCGTGCCGCTGGCCGGATTGACCACTCCGTCACCCTCAACGGTAAAGGAAACATTCCCACCCGATGCACCTTCACCTTGCAGCGTTGCGGTAACGGTGTACTGCTTGCCGGTTGCGATAGGGCGATCGGTAGCCGCAGGTATTGCGGACAGGTCAATACTATCAACATTGCAAACTGGTTCACCATCTACTGTCAGAGTAATCGGTTTGCTCATGGAAACCAGTTTCATTCCCTCGGGCAGTTGCATGCCGGTGGGCAGGTCGTCCGGGTTTTCCTCGCCATAGACGCTTGACAGCATGGCAACACCCGTCGCGTAGGTAACCTTACCGGTGACCTGCGGTGCCGTGGGGTTCGTCATCGCCTGCGTGCCAGAGACCATCACCTGCGCATTGATAGAGGGGGCATTCGGGTCGCTTGCCGGCATGGCATAGAACCAGGCGACAGTTGGCGACAGGGCATAGGATGCACCCATCTTCATCACCAGCGGACCGCCACTGTTCTGGGTGGTGATGTCCTCGCCCGTCGGGTCCTGCAGCATGTATGTGAGCATCGGTGCTTGAACACCTATCGTTTCGGTAACGCTTGCTGACGGGTATTTGGTACTCCCATAGAGATCCTCAACCGATACGTACTCTGCCTTCATCGTATACGTTCCAGCTTTGGTATAGAACACGTTTTCGGTAAAGACATATGTCGAATCTGGTTTACCTGACTTGGTGTAACTTGTCGTAGCACCAATCGTGACTTCGGCATCATACTCATTGTCCGAGCTACCGTGCATGTAGTCGAAGTCATACTTGACCATCTCGTTGGTATAGGTCATGTAGTTGGCTTCAGGGCGAACCTTGACGGTTGCCGAGAGTTTCTCGCCCAGTTTCAGATACTCAATGTTGCGGACTGAACTATCCCATGAGATCATTGGACTGATGTGAACTTCGTCGTAGAGCTTGGCAACAAAGGAGTCACTCATCCAGATGGTGGCGGTCACATAGTTCGCTCCTGCTCCCCACCAGGGATTGTCGTCCAAATCTGCAAGCATATCCACTGTGCTGGTGACTTCACCACTCTTCAATGCCCATTCCTCAATGGACCCATCCATGGAATATACTTTGCCATTGACCAGGAGGGTAGCGACCATATCAAACGATGCGAGACTTTCATCACGCACAATGCTCAGGCTGAAAACTTCACTATACGTAGGATACATCGGATCATGGTCAAGATCCATGGTAGTAGTTGTATCTTTCGTTGCGGCCAGGGCCGGTGCCTGGGCTGCCGGTGCCGCCTGGACAACGGTTGACTCAGGCCGCAGCATGCTCATAGCGAACAGGGCTACGACCAGCAGGGCACTGCCTGCGAGTGCTGAAAAAAACGTTTTAAGCAAATTTGCTCTCATCATAGTGTCTCCTTCCAAACGAATTTCCAATATACTTTACGACCAGCTTTGTCGTGAGGGTTCCCCTGCCATTGTGAGGAGAAAGTGTGTCTCAAGCACTCCCCTGCATGACACAGCGGTGATGGAGAAATACCGTTTGCCAGCAGACTCCCATTGCCCGTTGACATCGGCAAAAACCCATTCCCACCTTTCAGGAACCATCAGCATTCTTTCCTACCCGTATCCCCAACCGTCAAATTATACACGATGAGTCAAGTTTTCACAACCCCTTAACCTGCCTTCAATAAGGACTGTAGACGGGTGACGGTAGCCCGTGGACAAGTATCGAACCACTGCCGCAGTCACTGATGCAGCGGTACAAGCAAGCTGCATATATCTGGCCCGGTTTCGTAGCGGTTGCGTTCGTTTTCGTGTATCCTGGCGAACATAAGCAAAGCATGGGAGCAAACGTGTTTCGTTTTGCTCGCGTGCTTCGCTTCCGACTACCTACTTATAACGATGGTTGGATGAGAATGTTACAGGTTGGGGAAAAAATGGAAAAAATTCCCAATTTCGGATAATGACTTTTACCACAGAGGAACTCAGATTGCTCTGTGTTCCTCTGTGGTCCTCGTGTAGCCCTGCATCTCTGCATCTCTGTGTCCTCAGCGGGGATCCCCTGCTCACATGTGGAGACTTTTTCGCAAGAACCCTGTTGGGAATCGTAGCCGCGGTTTTTAACCGCGGGATCTGCCCGTCTCTCCGTTTCTTTTGCGGCAAAACCCGCCCGGCTGCTGCGCGATGGATACATCTCCTGGAGGGAGATCCATCGGCTCCAAGCCGCTGCTAAGGTATCCCGAAACCGCTTTGCAAAGCGGTTGACAAAAAAGTCTCCACATGCCCACGGGATGTGCATTGAGATGCAAAAAACTTACAAATAGCCCATTGG
>CAYFVX010000674.1:0-3305 GCA_964346425.1 uncultured Chloroflexaceae bacterium
GCTCCAACCCCACCACCAGACACCTGGTTTCGGGCGAACGCAGATGCTCCACAACCATCGCATAATCCGCCTGCGCCAGCACGACAACCTCCAGACCAATGGCTTCCAACCGCTGCGCAAGACGCTCCACCCATACCTGACGCTGCTGCCCGCCGCTGACCGCATAAATAGGAATACTATCAAGCTGCTCCCAGGGTGGCGTGGGCAACGCACTCCCCGCTGCTTGCGCCGGGTCATAGAGCCATCCCTTTGCCCCATAGCCTATCTGAAAAACCCCATCCGTATGGCGAAGCACTGGCTTATTACGCTTCCGTGCCTCCGCCAGCAAGTGCGTCACCGTCTTCTGCTGTCGCCCGGCAGCATGCACACGCTCATGCAGATCCAGCAGCAACGTCTCCTGCTCACTGCTCGCTTCATCTGCCTCACATGCCTGCAAACCTTGCACCACCGCCAGAACCAGCTCCGCACCAATAGCAGGAAATGGCATATCAGACGTATCAAAAGTCACCGTCATAAGCACATCTGCCCCCTCTATAGTACTCACTACCTCCAGATGGGCCAGCATCATACCAATAAACTGCGCACCCTCCTTGAGCGCAAGCCGTAGCTCCTCGCTATAATCCCCATCCGCACGCACGCGCAGCAAAACACCCGGTCGCGGGCTAACAATATTGGGGCCTGCAAAAGCCAGCCGTAGCACGGGGGTCAGCCGAGGCATACCATACTCATCTCAGTTTGTTGCGCAACCATTGTAACGTACTCTTTCCTTGCTGGATCGATTCCAAACGTCCTTCATCAAGCGCAGGCTCCGATGCTTTACGATCAAGAAAATCACGCCACTCTGCAACAAAAGGACTATGAGGCAGTACCTGTGCCATCATATCAATCCAGCTACGCATCTGCTCTTTATTCTGCTCTTTATATCCGAGCAAAACGAAAATCTTACAAAGAGCATCAAACTCACTGACATGAAATTTTCTTCTCCTCAGGAGCGGAACCAGAAGCTCTCTAGCTGTGACGGTATCCCCGTCACGGATATGCATATCTGCCAGAGCAACAATGGCAAACAAATAATCCGGGTGTTGCTGATACACCTGGCGCATTATTCGTTCATATTCTTCTATCCGTCCCTGCATTGCATAGACAGATGCCAGATTATACAAAATAATATGTGAGTCTGGCACTACTTCAAGTGCCCGGGTATACGACTCCTCAGCCGTAGCAAAATCGTCTCGCTCCACTGCATAAAAAGCATCTTCGATCCATGCTCGAACATGATCGGGAAATTGATAGTCTCCTGATTGATTCGGCTCCGGGGTAATGGTAAAATCCATCAGGAGCGTATCTTCAGGTTTGCCATCTACCCAGAGCCTGACAATACCGGCATCGATAGCCCCCAAACGCATCGCAGCAAAGGCAGCATGGCGACGCAAATCGTCTGGACCATGCCGCCCCAACGCAAAATCACGCAATACCTCTGCCATATCCGGGTTCTGGGAGAGCAGAGCAATGCGGAAAGCCAATGTCCGCCCGAACGGGTCACCACGGTCAAGCAGGGCTGGCGTCAACTCCTCAAGCATTGGAAACTTGCGCACAAGGGACTGTGCTCCCTTATCCTCTGCAGTACCATCATTGAAATCTTTCGCAAACCGAAACTTTTTGTAAATCTCGTCCAGGATCCGCGAAGAAACCCAGTTCCCAAACTCGAACGCCCAGGGAGCATGCCGTTTACCAACCGGCTTCTCCAGTTCTTGCAGATTCTCCTTTGCCAGAATCATGTCAGACTTGTGTCTGACTGCGTGCTGCCAATATTCCCGCGCCTGTTGTTCATCGCCACCAGAGCGCAAGGTCGCCACAGCCGCCAGATGATAGAGAAGATGGGTAGACGGATAAACATTCAAGCCAGCGGCATCCGTTTCCTGCACATGCGTAAACGTCTCAAGCATCAACTGATCAAACCCCAGATAGGCGTAGGCTTCCATTTTCTTGACGCAGACATCCGGGTTCGTCGTCGGGATATGGCGGAGACGCTCTGCATACGCCAGCGCATGCTCTGCTTGCCCACTGAGAACAGAGAAGCGCACCAGATTGGCAAGCGCATGATAATTCCGTGGCGCAAACTCAAGCACACGCAACGCGGTATCAATCGCCTTTTGCGTATCTCCCACCAGATAATAGCTCATACTGAGATTATTGTAGGCAGGCGCAAAATTGGGCCAGCGACTAATCATGTTCAATGCCCGTTTCTGTATCTCAGGCTGGTTTCCCTGATAAAAAAAGGCTTGCAATTCGTCATGCGCCAGAAACATCGCAAACCCATCATCGGACGGCTCCATCCCATGTTCCGCAAAAACCTCTTCACAGACCGCTTCAAGTCGTACCACCCGACGACGTATTTCTTCTACCTCCTTATGCTCAGGAAATCGCTCAAGAAACGTTCGGTATTTTTGGGTCGCCAGATACATATAGCCACTATTCTGACTTGCCTCAGCCAGTACCAGATACATATCGGCCATATGCGGACTGATTTGTAACAAACGCATACATGTTGGAATAAGATTGTGGGTATCACGCCAGATAGTGTAGATATGGGCGAGATTGTTGAGGACATAAAACTGGTCTGGATAGCTCTGATCAAGCTTGAGCAAAAGCTCGTGCGCCTGTTTCAGATCATTCTGTTCGAGCAAATCAACTACTGTAATCAGACCTTCTGTCAGGCGACGAGGCAAGGTATTGCCAGATGAACGATGGGTTGAACGATTGGTTTGCTTACGTTTCTTCTTTGCCATAATAAAAAATAATCCCTCTGCTATACCAACCAACGTCTTGTACGCAAATACGGAACCACCTTATGCTCCAGCGGCATATCGGTAAAAACCCGCGCATAAGCCGCCCCACGCCGCGCACTGACCAGTGCCATACGCTCCATCCAATCAGCAACATTCTGGCGATACGCATTGACAATAGCAGGCTCAAACGTCACCGGCAAACGCCGCCCCGTCTCGCTATCCATCAATTCAAGCGACCCATCAAACGCTGGCTCAACCTCCTGGCGGTCTATCACATGCAAAATAAGCACCTGCCAGCGGGGTGGCACCAGCCGCGCAAGCCCCTCACCCAGACTTTGTTCCGAAAGCAAATCAGAACACAATACCAGCAAACCACCACGCTGATTACCGCGCCCATACTGATCAAGCACCGTATGCAAACTAGTCTGCTGCTGCGTCGTTATCGTCTCAATATAACGCAACATCTCCATCACACGTCCTTTGCCCTGCGCAGGGCAAAGGACGTGTGATGGAGAT
>CAYFVX010000675.1:0-3305 GCA_964346425.1 uncultured Chloroflexaceae bacterium
GGTCTCGCGCCCATCCTCGCGCACGAGTGTGGCGGTCAGGCCCAGGCGACGGCGGGCCTGGATTTCGGCGGGAATGCGAAAAACCGGCGCCGGCCGCAGATGGACTTCATCGTAGATGATAAGCCCCCAGTTCTGCTCATCGAAGAGGCGGAAGTGGGGGAATTTGCCTTCATCTCCTGTTTCTTCGTTGATCTTTGCCGAGCGATGGGTCAGAATCTGGTAGGTGGCGATGGTGACGGGGCGGATTTCTTTTTTCTCGCCGGTGTATTCGCCTATCAAATCCTCAGTGAGGGTGGTTTTGTCGAGCAGTTCGGTGATCCACTGGCGGACGGCCACCGTGTTGGGGCAGAGGATGAGCGTTTCGCTACCGACCTGCTCCATCGCACCCATCCCAACCATTGTTTTACCTGCGCCACAGGGCAAAACGATAACGCCCGAACCACCACGGCTACTACCTTCTTCGTAGAAACGGTCTATGGCGGTGTGCTGATAGTCTCGCAAGGCAAAGCTCTGTCCGGCTTGTGTCTGGGGGCGCAATCTGATGGGGAGTTCGGTACCAACAATGTAGCCAGCCAGGTCTTCCGCCGGGAAGCCCAGATGGACAAGGGCCTGTTTGATATGTCCGCGTGCCTGCGGGTCTACCAGGATGGTGTAGTTATCCAGTTGCTGCTGCAGGTAGGGACGGCATGCTTTGCTCTTCCAGACCTGCACCATCAGGGGGGCATCATCGCTTTGCAGTATGAGGGCATTATCTTCCTCACGCCGCAGCAGGCGCAGGCGACCATACCGCCCCATATAGTCAACAATGTCGGCGGTGATATTTTCGGGCAGGTCAAATTTGGCGTAGTGTTGCAGTTCCGCGATGATATTTTCCGCGGTGTCGCCGGCGGCGGCTGCGTTCCAGAGCGAGAGGGGCGTTATCTGGTAGGTATGGATAAATTCTGGTGACTTGACCAGTTCGGCAAAGCGTGCCAGGGTATCTCTCGCCTCTTCATAGCGGGGGTTATTGACTTCTAGGAGGACACTGCGGTCACTCTGGACAATGACCGGGTTTTCAGGTACGTAAGGCACCGATAAGGAACCCTTTCTGTTATCATACAAAAGCTGTGTGGTGATGCATACAAAACGATGCTGTTCAACTCTAAGAGGTTCATGATACCAGACAACGGGCAAGTTGCAAGTTTTTATGTGGGTTTGTTGTCGAGCGCAAAAGCAATACCGCTTTGCAGGTTGCTGCGGGTAATAAGGCCGCCATACCGCCAGATGCTATTGCCAGATACCCGGAATCTGTGTATAATAATTATTCCCACTGATGAGCATGCCCATAAACATTGCTCATCTCTGGGAAAGAACGACATTTTGTAGTATGATGACTTGTGAACACGCAGTGCGTATATTATACTATACAACACAGGCATTCAAATATATGCGGCGATAAGCCTGCCGCCCCCAGATGAGAACAGGCAGGTATTCCGTATACTAAGAACTCGCCAGCGAGGTACTTATGTCTCCTTTAACCCTGGACCAGGGGCAGCTTGAAACACTCAGCCAGTTTTTGGCCGCCGGCGGTCATCAAGATCTTCCCGAATTGCTCCATGCATCGTTAGAACGCTTGATAGCTTTCTGGCCCGCTCAGGCTGGTGCGTTGCTCTATACCTCACCCCATGGGGAAATAGTCCATGTTGAGCATGGGCCAATCAGTGATGAAGCCCGTACTATGATAGAACAGGCCCGTACAAGTTTTGGACGAGGGGATCGCGGTGGCGAACCTGCCATCGGCTATTATTCCTTAGAAGAAACCGGGTACGACTTATTGGAGTTACCCCTGCATGGCAGTGGGCATAATGTGGGTCTTCTCCACCTGGTCGTTGCAGAAACCGTTGAGAAACAAGCCGGGGCCTCGGTTGATATTAAGCCAGATGAAGATTTACTTATTCTCCTGGTTCGTGCCATAGGCGGAGAGGCGGATAAACTGGCTATGTTACAGCGTGCAGAGCGTGATCTACGCGAACTGCGACTCCTCTACGAAGTTGGACAATCCCTCTCTATCAATCTTGACCTCATGAGTCTGCTCAACGACATCAAAATGCATGCCCCGGAAGTCGTAGATGCTGAAAGATGCTCGATTTTTATTCTCGATGAAGAAAACCACGAACTGGTGCTTGAGCTACCCGGCGAAAACCGCCAGTTTCGTATGCCGAGCGACCGTGGAATCGCGGGATGGGTCGCTACTCATGGTATTCCTCAGCTCGTCAATGATGTGGAACAGGATGCCCGTTGGTACGATGGCATCGGTCGCGAGGTTGATTTTGTCACCCGCTCATTGCTGTGCGTTCCCATGCGGGTCAACGACCGTGTTATTGGCGTGATGCAGCTCCTGAACAAGCGAGGTGGGGCTGAATTTACGGACCAGGATGTGCAATTGTTGACAACACTGGCTTCTCAGGCAGGGATAGCTATTGAAAATGCGCGTCTCTATCGCAGCCTCAAACAGGAACGTGACCGCTTACTGACGAAAGAAGAAGAAGTACGCCACGCTATTGCGCGAGATTTGCATGATGGTCCCGCGCAAAGCCTCAGTGCTATTTCTATGAATATCGAGTTTATCAAAAAACTCTTGCATGCTATGCCAGAGCGCGTTCCGTCCGAACTGGATATTCTGGCTGACCTGGTGGTCAAGACAACGCACGATATCCGCACCCTGTTGTTTGAGTTGCGTCCGCTTGGGCTTGAAACTCAGGGGTTGCTGCCCACTTTGCAACAGTATGTGTCACGCTGGCGTGACCCCATCGGCACAGGCACACAGTTGCGGCTTGAAGCACCCCAGGTCATCCCGCGACTTTCGCATGAGGTTTCAGCCGCGACATTTATCATCATCCAGGAAGCCGTAAATAATGCCCGAAAGCACTCCCGCTCGCCAGAAATCACAATCTATCTCTATGAAGAAGAGGACCATCTGGTTGCCAGTGTGCATGACCGGGGCAAAGGCTTCAATCTGGAAGCGGTCGAGTCGAACTACAACGCACGTGGGAGCCTCGGTTTGGTCAATATGAAGGAACGCGCCCGCTTGATCGGTGCCGATTTTCATATGCGCTCTATCCCTGGGGAGGGAACAACCGTTGAATTACGCCTCCCAATCAAAGAGTGAGGGAAGGGGGACTCGGCCTCAATGGGTGTCACCTGTGGGAGTGTGAGGGGACCAGGTTCCCTCACGCACCCGCAGGGGATCCCCACTGAGAGTGTGGGGTGCGTCGGTTTTTCGACGAAGTCGAAAAACCGACACACCCCACAAAAGGGGCAGTTTT
>CAYFVX010000676.1:0-3296 GCA_964346425.1 uncultured Chloroflexaceae bacterium
CGAACAATGCAATACCCGACTGGACGACATGATTGGCAGCCTCTATCGCAATGTGGAGCGCGAAGAGCTGGGCGGGCTTGAAGTGAACTGGGGCGAAGCCGGCAAGGTAGCGGTGCGCACTGCTCTTCGGCTTGGCTTTAGCTCATTGCCGCTGCTCGGTGTCCTGACGACTGCTTTAGAGAAAGCCGCTGACAAAGCCCAGGAGAAGATTGGCGAAGCAGAGGATGCAGCCGCCCTGTTTGATATTTTCCAGCGCACCCGTTCGCAGATCTATCGGGACCAGGTGCGCTCATTGGAACAGTTCTACCAGAGCCTCAAAGCGTTGATCAAAGAATGGGTGATTGATACCGACCTGCGGCTGGTTGTGTTCATTGACGACCTGGACCGCTGTCTGCCAGAACAGGCTATCGGGGTGCTGGAAGCCCTCAAGGTCTTTCTGGATATCCAGGGCTGTCTCTTTGTGCTGGGTGTTGACCGCGCAGTGATAGAACGCGGCATCCGTGTGCGCTACAAAGAGTTTGCGCTGGCGGATGAACCTACAATGCGCGAGGGCAGCGACGCCTTTCCCATCGCCGGGCGGGACTACCTCGACAAGATCGTCCAGGTGCCGTTTGAAATGTTGCCGCTCGAGGACAGTACCATTGAAGCATTTGTTTGTCAGCGACTCCAGCTACAAGAGGGACTAAATGAGGATGACATCAGAGCTGTGGCATATTTTACTTCCATTGGTTTGGAACCCAACCCACGCAAGGTTAAACGTACCCTAAACACGTTTCGGTTGCTCCTAGAACTTGGCAAAGCATATGGTCACACATTCCCCGCAGCTCTGCTTGCCAAACTTGTTGTTATCCAGAGCAGTTTCCCGCATGTATATGAATATGTTTTGCAAGAGCCAAATGCATTGAATTTACTGGAACAGGTTGCTCATGGACATGTGCAAATGGAGAAAGCAAATGATATTCAAAAGCTCTGTTGCGCACTCTTTCCCGAAAGCTACGACTATGTCACCAGAATGAGCGAAGCGAGTTCTGCTGGCGGTATTATATTACCTAACTGGACAGATATACTGAAACATGCTGCGCCCCGCTTGCAAGCTATGCTGCAAGGAGCAACATTCTTTGGTTCGCTCAAAGAACATGAGCTACGCGATTTGGTGTTTGTGTCGAGGAGGACGGTGTGAACCTGCGTAATCCCACCATACGGTTGCTAGGACTGTGGTTGCTGACAGCAACATTGACTTCTGGTTGGGTTGTCTTCAATGTTGTTGTAACTTTCACCCCTCTCTGGATGGACACACTCTTTGGTCTGGGTCTCGTTCTGCTGCTGACACACCGGGTAGATTATCCCGCGCAATGGCTTGCATCTCAACGTGCAGCACGCATAGGAAGCTGGTTGCTGTTTGGTATAGGAGCAATCAGTGGTATTCTGTGGGCTTTACTATCATTCTTAAATGAACATATGTACGATTCAATCTATCAAAAGCTCATACACCTCTCCTTTATTAACACGTTGATTGGTCAATTGAAAGTTGCTTACGAGGCTGGCAACGAAATACCTCTCTCATTAGTCCTGCAAAACATTCTGGCGCAACTGTTACTCGCTCTAGCTGCGCTGGTTGTTGCAATTGCGCTGCGTGTCGTGTGGATAAACATTATTGGATTCTTTCGTTCTACTAATAAGAATCCATTATATCCTCAAGATGTTTTCAACAACTATCAAGCAGGTTTGCAAATCTTGTTAGAACGATTAGGTAGTGAACACCCGCGCTATGACGATGCTCTGATCTACGAACAGCGATTAAGGGAAAATATTGTCCAGGCACGAAGATTTGGTGAAACTGAGGCACGTAGAAATGATCGTGCCATGATTATCGTTAGATTGAATGAATTGACAACCTCTGTGCTAGGAGTAACGTTTAACGACCTGAGTATGCAGGGAATTGGTGCGTTGGACCGAGAGAAAGCCTGGAAAGAATGGGAACAGGAAATTCGTACTCGTTTGTTGCTGTATGGTGAAGTTACACCAGAGGAATTGCGAAAGATTCCCGCTGAATATCGAGAACAGGCTTTACGTCGGTATGCAAAGACCCATGAAACAACCCAGGCACTGGAGGACTACGCTGGCTATAGCCTACGCCTATTAAACAGTGTGCTGCTGCAACAGTGGAACGAGGCATGGCATGATGCGGCGAAAAATCTGGGCAATAAGCCTGGAATAGCTGAGAGAGGAATGACAGCGATACATAGTCTGGCAGAAATCCTGTCTGAGGTACTCGGTTTCAACATCAAACAATCTCGTGATTATCAGGCTGCCCGCGCCTGCATGGTCGAGGCCCCTGCGTTGCGCTTGAAGCTGCCACCCTGCTTTCCGCTGGTGTTTGTCGTTGATCCCGACCCAGGGCAACAGACCGTGCAGATGCTTGTAGACACCATAGACGTGATGCGCGAAACGGGCTACTTTGCGCTGGTTATCCCACTGGAACCACCTGTGCCAGATATAGACACGGCAGCGCAGCTCCGCCAGGCGGTCAGGCAGTCGCCACATGTGCAGGATTTTATCGTCCTGAGCCAGCAGGATGTGCTGGACATCATCATTGCCCGCAACCCCACGCAGCAACTGGCACAATACATTGTGGGCCAGGTTGACCTGTCGGTGGTGTCGCCCTTTGTCATCAGTGGGCCAGTGCCAGAGAATATGTTTTTCGGGCGTGAAGCGGAAATCAGGCTGCTGGTGGAGAATGCAGGCAAGGCGGATTTTGCTATTGTTGGCAATCGCAAGATTGGCAAGACCTCGCTGTTGCAGCGTACACATCGGCGGATGGAAGCCAGCGGGCATGTCCATCCGCTCTCGATAAACTGTCAGACGGTACGGCAGGCAACCGATTTCTTTGCGGCGTTCCAGGCAGTTATCGAGGAGACATCCCCGCTGACAACTGCGGAGGATTTTGCCGCCATAATCCGCGAACGCCGCCAGCGCAATGGCAAGCCGCTCGTGCTACTGATGGATGAGGTAGACCGTCTGCTGGCGGATGACTACGCACAGGGCGAACCGCTGGCGGCGGTCTGGCGGGCATTGGCGCAGGAGGGCGTCTGCCACTTTGTGTTCTGTGGCAGTACGGGGTTGGCGCGGTGCCTGGAAAATCCACATTCGGTCTTCTTCAACTTTCCGCAGGCGCAACCGCTGGGCTACCTGACACCAGATATTGCCCGCATGGTGCTGACGCAGCCACTGCAAACGCTGGGGGTTGCGCTGGAAGATGAGCAGACGATAGTGGAGGGGGTACTGCACCTGACATC
>CAYFVX010000677.1:0-3287 GCA_964346425.1 uncultured Chloroflexaceae bacterium
GAGGGGCCTGCCCCCTCGCGCTCCCCACTTAACGTAAGACTTTGCGAAAACCATGCACATGTGTAGACTTTTTCGGTGGCAAGAACCCTGTTGGGAATCGTAGCCGCGGTTTTGAACCGCGGAATTTGCCCATACATCCGTTTCTTTTGCAGCAAAACCCTCCATCTGTCTGCGCCGTGGATGAATCCACATGGAGGAGAATCCAGCGGCTCCAAGCCGCTGCTACGACATCCTTCAACCGCTTTGCAAAGCAGTTGCCAAAAAAGTCTACACATGTGAGCCCTATACCCCCGTGTCACGCTCACGCAAACTACGCCATGCCGGTAACTGTTCACATTCACGGGAAAGAAAACGAGCCGCGCACGTCAGTAAGCGGATATTTCCCGTTCGTAAGCACACTTTGTTCGCTCCCTTACGGTCGCGGCTCGTCTGTTTGCCTCATTTCTGCACAGTTCGCGGAGGTAACTGTGCAGAAATTGGGGAATGTTTCTCACGCAAAGGCACAGAGAACGCAAAGGTCCGGTCAGGAAGTTGTGGACTGGTTGTTTTCTGCTCTTCGGTGAATGTTCTGCAAAAAGCGGTGCAACGCCAGGAGAAATGTGTGGGGGCATTCTTCTTGCGGCAGGTGGCCGCAGTCGGGTAAGATCGCCAGACCGGCGCCGGGTAGTTCGCTGGCGAGGCGCAGGCTTTGCTGTAGCGGCACGGTGCGGTCATGTTCACCGCTTACCACCAGCGAGGGACACGTAATATGCTGGAGCCGTTCATCCAGATGCAGATGATGGGTGGCGCGAATGAGTTGCCACAGCGCATCATTCCAATCGTCCGTTGCGAGCAGTGTGCGGTATGCGGCGAGGATGTCTGGGGGCAGGCGGGTCGGGTCGTGCCAGAAGCTTGTCAGGATGCGGTTGTAGGTGCGACCGATAATCGCGCCAATAAGCGATGCGCCGAACCAGTTGGGCAGAAATGGCTTCACCCCGTCTGGCATTTCGCTCACCGGATAACCGCTATAGACCATACCGCCGACCATAACCAGAGCCTGAACACGCTGCGGGGAGCGGAGCGCACTGAGCAGCGCAATTGTGCCGCCGGTGGAGTTGCCGATGAGGATGGCTTGCTCCTGGTCAAGATGATCCATCAGCCCGATAGTCAAATCGGCCTGCGCTTCCGGCGAGTAGGGGTTGTCTTCTAAACGTTGGATATGGTGTGGGTCGGGGATGGGACGTTCCGTCTGTCCAAACGTGATACGGTCAAAAGCAACCACGGTGCCGTGCTGCGCCAGCGGAGCGATGACATGCCGCCAGGAAGAAAGATTCAGGAAACTCCCATGCAGCAGAACGAAACAGGGAGAACCCTGTCCAGTCACAGTGTAGTGGACGCGCAAACCGTTGATGCGGGCAAATTGACTTGCCAGTGTTTGTTTAGTAGGTGTTTTCATCGCCTGCTATTGTAGCATATTTTGGCGGGTATCACTGCATGCGGCGGAATTTCTCGGCACTCCGTTTCATAACCAGCCAGACCAGACCGAGCTTGGGGCTGGTAAATTCCTTGTTGAAGAAGAGCGCGAGGAAGCGGTCATTGCCCACATTTGCGGAGTAGACATCGTAGTATTTGCCTTCGTGAACGGTCAAGTGGATGGTTTCGGGGTCGCGCAGAACGTGCCCGAGCTTGAGTGATTCGCTGACACTGCGAACAATGATGGCGGCGATGCTGGTGACATCCACGTCTTTATCTTCGCCGTTTTGCCCCAGGATGTGGCCGACTTTGTCGGCGATGATAGCGATTTGTGCATTGGTCTGGCGACGGAGTTCATCGAGGAAGGGATCGAAGAAGGGTTGCAACACATCGGCTGCCAGCCCACCAGAAGGTTTGGGAGGATTTGGCGCAACTCCATTGGTGTTCGCCTTGTGTTCTTGCTCCGCTTCTTGCTGCATGCCGCTGGTGCCCAGCATGTCAGAAACAATAGCACGTAAACTATTGGGGTCTATGGTACTTTCGGCAACGCTGGCACGGATCAGACGGGCCGTTTTGAGCTGGGATTTGGTAATGCCCTGTTCGCAGAGCAGCAACAGACGCATGGAGGGAAAAAGCTCACGCAACCGACTGGAGAGTTGCAGCCCATCGTCGTGCTGGCTCAGGGCAACAATAACCAGGTCAAATCGTTGGCGAGTTGCTTGCAGTTGGGCAGCGGCGACTGACCCGACGGTGGCGATTTGATAGGAGACATTCTCGGCCGGGGGAAGGGATATCAATGTCTCGGCGTATCTTCCCCGCTCGGGGGCGTCTTCACTAACTATGAGGATTCGATATTCCATTGAATGTCTCTGGCAATCTGTTCTATAGAAATGTGAATGTTTATATCCTATGCATGAAAACGTGGAACAGTATACATTTTATCATGCTGCCAGGAATTTCATCCATTGATGCATGAAATCTGGATACAAGCAACTCCTGAAATTGAAGAAAGCGGCGGGTGAGGCTGCACTCTCTTCCCGCCGCTCCAACAATCTCGCATATGCTCATTGTCTAGCCTTTAGCATACCTTATGGTTTTTGCGCTGGCAGGCAAGGTTTCTTATTCTCTGTAGATGGCTGGTTGTTGAAGCTCAATTATGCATCCGAGCTGAAATTTTTTTCCCGTTCGCGGCGAAATGCTGCCTGGTTCCCTGCCATACGTGCTTCTGCTCCACTATAGTCATTCAATCTGTTTTGCTTATCCAGACGACCAGGTCGGCTATAGTAGCGTTTTTCGGCGGCTGTCAATTCAGGAGCTTTGGGAAAATAGCGGCTGAACAACGTATAGGCCGGGCAGAAGCCAATAAACCCGGTGACTATCGGAATCAAGCCAATGATGATACCCAATGCCGCAACCCAGCCCAGCCCAGACGCATTACCGAATGCGGCTGCACCGCCAATAATACCAAAGCCAACAAATACGCGAATAACGCGGTCAATCATGAGCATGTTTTGTTTCATGTTCCTGCTCCTTATTTTATCATAATCTTATGACACCCGTCATGGGTGAATCCATGCGATACGTGGCTTTTGCAAAGTTTTATGGTATATACCATAAAACTTTGCAAAAGCCACAAACCCTGTTTGCGGCGATACGCCGCAGGGATTTTGTGGGTGTATAGCGCGGTAATGCCGCGTCACGCACCCACAAAAGTGGGTTACGAGAGGCATTACCCCATGAGCATTAAGCTCACGCATATTTCCCACTGGGGCACTGCTCCAGCCCCCCTTTTGTTGTCATTGTTGCGGCTACGCCGCAAAAAATGACAACAAAAA
>CAYFVX010000678.1:0-3283 GCA_964346425.1 uncultured Chloroflexaceae bacterium
GGTCAACCCCTCGCGGCTGTCCACCATAAAGATGATGGCATCCGCTTCTTCGATGGCAAGCTGGGCCTGATTGAGCGCAGAGCGGTGGATTTCTGCCAGTGGCAGTAGCCGTTCGTCTTCGCCATACAGCAAGCCAGCGGTATCTACCACGGTAAAGGTGCGCCCGTTCCATTCAGTTGTGCCGTAGAGACGGTCGCGGGTGGTGCCGGGCGTGCCTTCCACGATAGCCTGGCGTTCGCCAATCAGCCGATTAAAAAAGGTAGATTTGCCAACATTTGGTCGGCCTACAAGTGCAACAATTGGTTGTGTCATAGCCTGTTCTCTACTCTCTGGAATGTTGAGGTGTTTCGTAGGTTCGCGTCGGCACCCATCCCTGGCGGAGCAGGTCCCAGGATTTCCATACATAATCTGCACCCGATAGCGCGGTCCAGATAACGGCGGCCGCCATAGCGATGGGCCAGAGGCTCATAAACATGGCGAAGAGGTCGCCTTCGGGAAAGAATTGCTTGCTGCCAATTTCGGTACTTGCCGCTACCAGTCGCCAGATGAGGGCAACCATGGTGATGGCAAACTTTTGCTTGCCAAGCTTGCCAGCCGAAATGACTTTGCCCTCGGCGGCCGCAAACGAGCGGAGACCGGAAACCAGAAACTCGCGCACGATAATCACGAGCGCAATCCAGCCCGACAATAAGCCCTGTTGCACCATCGGCAGCAGCACGCCGGTGACGCAAATTTTGTCGCTGATGGTATCCAGAAAGATACCCAGTTTGGAAACAACCTGCAACCGACGGGCCAGAAAACCATCAAGCAAATCACTCACGACCATTGCCAGCAGGAGCAACGCAGCCCACAGATAGGAGGCATATGTGCCCTGCATAATAAGCCACATAAGCAGCGGGGTCGCCAGAATACGAAACAACCCCAATAAATTTGGAATACTTGCAGCCATAGAAGAATTCTCGATACTAGCGTGTCTGGTGCGTGCCGCTAAAGATAGATTTGAACCATACCATAGTGTAACATAGAACGGGGAAGAACGGGTAATGGTTCAGACTGTGGTATAATTCACAAGATGGTTTTTCGTGGATTGTGTGACCTCGTGGTATGATCAGTCTATCCCTGCAGCTTAATGGGTTGCTTAACGCAGCCGTTTTGATTGTCTCGTTCTCTCTTCTCGCATATGTTGCGCTTCACAATTGGCGAAACGATGTAGCCCGCGCCCTTTGCTTACTGCTGGCCTGTCTGGTGATTGTGTATGGTGGCGATATTTTGTTGGAACGCTCCCATCGGCCGGACACTTTGCAGTTTTTGCTGCGGGCGCAGTGGCTTGGCATTGCGCTGACGCCCGCGGCCTACCTGCACTTTGCGAATGCGCTCAATAAGACCAACCTGGGAGAACAGCAAAGACCTCGCCGCAAATGGTTGACATGGGCAGGCTACACCGGCAGTGTGGTCTTCTTTCTGCTGGCATTGCATACCGACCTGGTGGTGCGCGGCGGGTTTGCGGCGGATGTGCTGGTGCAGTTTGAAGCCGGTCCGCTCTTTGCGCTCTATGTGTTCTTCTTTGCCACAAGTGTCCTTGCAACCTGGCAGACGATTGTGCGCACCCGCCGCGATGCGCTGACGCCCACCATGCGGCGGCGCATGAATTATTTGCTTGCCACCTTTCTCGCGCCTGGGCTGGGTGTCTTCCCCTATATGATTATCTCTGGCCGGTTTCTTGTTTCCACGCACATGGTTTCGTTGTTCTTGTTGCTCGTGCTGAATATTGCGGTTGTCTCGATGATCACCGTGATGACGTATAGCGTCGGCTTCCAGGGGGTGCGGATGCCCGACCGCCTGATCAAGCAGGATTTCATTCGCTGGGGCCTCTATGGGCCAGTGGTAGGGGTAACGATTATCCTCTGCATCCAGATTGTCCCCTGGCTGGATACGCTGCTTGGCCTGCCCAGCGACACGCTGATAACCTTTGTCGTTATGCTGATGACGGTGCTGATGCCGATTATCGTTAGCCGTATTCGCCCCTATCTGGATGCGCTGGTCTATTTGCAGGACCATGAGGAAATAGACTACCTGCGCGGTCTGCCGCGCAATATCTTCACCGTTACCGACCTGCGGCAGTTGTTGGAAAATACGCTTATCGCGGTGTGTGGCGCGATGCATGTGGAGACTGGTTTTGTGGTGGGGCCAAGCAAGGAAGATGGCTTTTCCGTCAAAGCATTGTGTGGCTCGCGGCGGCTGGTCAAACGCTTCGTGGCGGAGTATTCGCTAAATGAGGTCATGGCCCAGGTGGAGCGTATCCCTGCGCAAAATCTCAGCACGCCGCCCTATACCAGTGCGTTTATCACGATAGATGGCTTTAGTCTGCTGCCGCTCAGAGGCCCTGAAGGGACGTTTCTGGGTGCGCTGGCAGTGGCTTCTTCCTCCGCCTATAGCTCGACGCAGGGCAATGGGGCGATTTTGCCCGAAGCCCTGCACCTGATAGATGTGCTGACGCATCATATGGAACTGGCGATGACCACCGTCCAGATGCAACAGCGTATCTTTGAGACCCTGCGCGACCTGGGGCCAGAGATGCAGTCGTTGCAGCAACTCAATGCACAACTGGAGCAGGCGACCCCCGCTTCGCTCAATTCGCTGGAGATGGATGTGTCGTTGCAGCCTGACTTCTCGCAACTGGTCAAGGATGCGTTGAGCCACTACTGGGGTGGCCCCAAGCTATCGGATAGCCCGCTGCTGGAGCTTCGCACAGTGCGCAGGGTGTTGCAGGAGCAGGATGAAGGCAGCAGTGCTACGCGGGCTTTGCAGTCGGTGCTGCGCCAGGCTATCAACAATATGCGCCCGGACGAGCAGCTTGATCCCTCGGCGCAGGAGTGGTTGCTGTACAACATTCTGGAACTGCGCTTCTTGCAGGGCAAGCGCATCCGCGATGTTGCCAACCGCCTCTCCATGAGCGAGTCCGACTACTACCGCAAACAGCGCATCGCGGTGGAGGAAGTTGCCCGCCAGCTTGCGCTGATGGAGGATGGCGAACGGACGAAGTAATGGAGAGTGGAGAATGGAGAATGCAGAATGCTCCGGGCAGGGTTGCACGCAGAGGTGCAAAGATGCAAAGGGCCTCGGATTCTATGCACAATAAGCAGAGATGGCTTTGCAATGGGCTAAAGCCAGATTTACACAGATAGGTTTTAGCCCATCCTGATGAGGTCAAACCCTTATTGTGCATAAGGGTCCGTAGCGAAATAACTTCCCGATACTTAATGACACGAAGTATTTGAAGAAC
>CAYFVX010000679.1:0-3268 GCA_964346425.1 uncultured Chloroflexaceae bacterium
GGAGTGTGAGGGAACCTGGTTCCCTCACGCACCCACAAGTGACACCCATTGAGGCTTGCCCCCCTTCCCCCCTTGTGGACTCTGATGGTAAACCCCATCTCCTGTCCGGACCTTTGCGGCTTTGCGCCTTTGCGCGAGGCCCTGCCCGGACGTTACCAACAGAGTCCTTGTGGACTCTGGAGGCAGCTTTTTATGCTGTCGTCGTGTTTGTTTGTGGCTACGCCGCAAACAAACATCATCACAACGAACATAATAATCCCGCAGGTTGGAACTTGTGTCAAGTTCTCATCCTGCGGGAAGAGGAGAAAAATTCTGGAAGGAGACACACTCTATTGCTCATGACGTAGCGAGATACAGAAAGGTTCCCAGATGTTGCTACCATTTTGGCGGATTTTCATACCAGATTGCGCCGGCTTCGGTGGGCAGAATAGTGCCGGGCCAGCGGGTGTCATTAGTATAGGCAACACCGCGCAAATCTGTGCCGCGCATATCTGCCTCCAGCAAGTTTGCCTCACAGAGATCCGCACCGCGCAGGTCGCAGCCGCGCACATCCGCGGCGTACAGGTTTGCTCCCCGCAGCGTGGCTCCCCGCAGGTCGCTCCCACAAAGGATAGCCTCACTGAGATTTGCCCGCCAGAGATACGCTCCTCGCAAGTCTGCACCCTGCAAGCGACAGCGCACCAGCGTTGCTTCACCCAGGTTTGCGCCGCACAGGATGGCCGCAAACAATCTGGCGCGGGTCAGGTCGCTGCCATAGAGCATGGTGGTACGCAGGTCGGCCGCATCCAGATTGGCTTCGCGCAGCAGTGCGCCGCGCAGGTTGGCTCCCTGCAAGAGTGCGCCACGCAGGTTAGCTTTGTTCAGGTTTGCCCGCTGCAAATCACGCGGCTGCACGCCCAGGCTGGACACGTCTGGTTCCTCCATCAATCCATTCTCGCACCGCATGGATGGGATATGGTTGTGGCTCAGCATCGATTCGAGCTGACGCCGAATCATATCTTCGACTACCCGTTGCTGTTTGTTGGTTTTCACAGTTGCACCCTTCTGTTCATCATCGGGCGTTTCCATCGTCCGATTTTCTTTTTGTGCTGGTTTCTTCTGATGAAATTTGTCTTTTTGGGTGAAACGGATATCATCTTTGCCACGCGTGTTTTTTCCGGGTGAAACGGGTCGCTTATCTGCAACTGGCGGCGGATTTTCAGACTTTCGCCGGTGAAGAGGCCGCTGATAAAGTGCGACATGTCGGTCAGGGATGCCAGTTTATCGGCGAGCACCAGCACCCAGCCTTCGCGCGTGGTTGGCACTGGACCCAGCGGGTACATATGGCTGATGATCGCCTGGCACACGCGCTCGCTCTCGCCGATGGTGGCGGCATGGCGGGCGGCAATCGCGCCATGCGTGGTCAGCGTGCCCTGGCGTGAGTCAATATCGTGCAGGATGGCGGCACGAGTGCTGATGCGGCGGTCTGCGCCGAGCAGGGGAGCCAGGCGGTAGGAGTAGCGGGCCGAGCGTAACAGGTGGTCATGTTTGGAGACGTTATGGTGGAGGTGATGGCGGGTCTCCTGTACTTTCGGATGGGTCAGGAGGTCTTCAATCATTGCATAGTCCATAGATGGAACCCTTCAAAAATACCACGACATGACAGGCAACTGTTCAGTCTCTCATGTCTGCACCATTTTTCATGCTTTTCTCTGTCAGGCGGAAAACGCACAACACGTTTCCATTATAACATGGCCTTTCTCCGATGGTTTGTAGTATTTGGGGGGGGGGAAGTGGCGGTTATTGTTCACACGGGCGTTCTTTTTGCATTTCCCCACCGATTGAGGGGGCAAAGCCTCAACAGGTTTCACCTGTTTTGTGTGCTGCTTGCGCACGGCAAAAAAAGCATGTAGCCGCGTGCCACAGCTTTGCCGTGGGGTGTGAGGGAACCTGGTTCCCTCACGCACTCACAAGTAACACCCATTGAGGGGGGCAAAGCTCAACTTGAACCGTCTTTTGGAGAGCGTTGCCTATGCAGCGTGACTTGGACAAAGTCCAGCAAACGTGATAGTATTTGCCCAGGCAACTCTTTCGTTGTTATACCCCGTTTGATAAGCAGTCGCCAACCCCGGTAAATTTCAAGATTTCCTCGTCGCTGCACCCAATCAGGAACGTCTACAAGGTTGGTTCCTTACCAGCGACAGTTGTCTGGTACCTGTCCACAGTCCATCGTCTACCGTCCCCACGCCCTCTCAATGCAGCACGCTCAAATGCAACAGGCTCCCCGCCAGCAGCAGAAACATCAGCGCGGAGACGCCGCTAAACACTGCCTGCCCACGCACGCCGATAAGCTGGCGCGAACGCGCCACCACAATCGCTATCACCGCCTCCAGGCCAGATGCAACGACAAACCAGGTGACGGTAAACAACACCAGCCCGACCCAGCCGCCCCCCTCGTAGGCATGCAGCATAGTGGGCGTGCCAGTGACCAGCCAGAATGTCCAGCTCAGCGGGTTTGCCAGATTGCCAAACAGCCCCTTCCAGAAGGACCAGCCGTGCTTTGCTTCCGGGATGCTGTTGGTTGACCACATGCGGTGCGCATCGCGCAGTGCCTCAACCGCCAGATAAACGAAAAAGGCAACCCCTACCAGGCCGACCCAGAAAGAAGCGTTGGCTACCCCCTTGATAATCCAGGTAAACGCCAGCGCAGGCACCAGCAACACCAGGTCGGCTACCGCTGAGCCGATGATGACCCGAAAACTGGCGGCAAAGCCACGCGTTGCCGCCTCCTGAATAATCGTGACGAAGATAGGCCCGACTGATATAGCTGCACCGACGCCAAGCAAGATGCCGAGCCAGAGAATGTTTGTCATAGGTGTGTTTCTCCTTTGGTTGGGAGTGTGGGGAGCATCTCTCCTGACAAAGCCCCATACGCATGAAGCTCACGCATATTTCCCATTGGGGCGCAGCCCCAAACCCTTTTTTGTGTCGTTTTTTTCGACGTAGCCGAAAAAGGTAGCACCACAGAATATCGTGGAGTATCCTCAACGCAGTTGCCCCAGGGGAGCGCGAGGGGACACAAGTTCCCTCGCAACCCCCATTCTGGTGGCTCACATGTGGAGACTTTTTCGGTGGCAAGAACCCCGTTGGGAATCGTAGCCGCGGTTTTTAACCGCGGAATCTCCCCGTCTATCCGTTTCTTTTGCGGCAAAACCCGCCCGGCTGCTGCCCGGTCCCACGGGATGCGCATTGAGATGCAAAAAACTTACAAATAGCCCATTGGTAAAGG
>CAYFVX010000680.1:0-3267 GCA_964346425.1 uncultured Chloroflexaceae bacterium
ACCAAACCAAGAGCAAAGAGCGGGGAGACAATGTCTCCCCGCTTTTTGCTTTCTGTCACATGCTGTGCAAAGCAGCATCCCTCTCTGTACAGCAATCGAGCGGTCACATTGCTTCCTGAAACCAGGACTTTGCTGCTGCGCAGCAAGAACAAGAAATGGACAAAATCCAGGCACAACGCCATGTAGTTGGTAGCACCACAACACATCGTGGACGGGATGTTTCTGGTGGGGTGTTTGGGTTTTTCGATTTCGTCGAAAAACCCAAACACCCCACCAGAATGGGAGTTGCGAGGAAACGAGACCCTCTCGCGCTCTCCTGGGTGAAACCCATTGCGGATACTCCACGATATCCTGTGGCGCTACCATGTAGTTTTGGAGGGGCAAAAAAGAGAGACGAAGAGGTGAGGAGTCGTCAAACTGTCAAACCATCAAGCCGAAAGTAAAGAAAGTAAAGAAAGAGAGATGAAGAGGTGAGGCAGGCTATCAACTGTCAAACCATCGAGCCGGCGGCGCTTCAAGCGACGGCTACCTGCATACCGGCCTGTTGATAAAAGCCAACAGCACTAGGGACACTCTGAATGTGAAGTGGGCGTTGCGCCTGTGCCTGCGCCCATGTCAGTAGTATGTTTCCGACTCCCTGGTTCTGGTATTGCGGGAGAATTTCCAGCCAGAACAATGCATCATCACTGGTATCGCAAAGGCTAACAACGCAGACAATACCTACTGCATTGCCGCTATCGCTGACTGCGGCCGCCCATGTGCCTTCGCAGTTTTGCCAGGTCAGGAGCCGTGCATCGGCATCCAGATCTCCATAATCCAGAGTGCTCTGGACGACGAACGAGAGAACAATATGGGTATGATGAATATTTGTAGGGTCTAATGGAATAATGTTCATTGTTTTCCTGCACTTTATTTTGATTAAACGTCATGATTAAAGATTTTCGTTTCATGTTTGTCTGTTTCTCGTCTTGGAGATACAATGCACCAATGCCCCGATAGTCTATCATTGCTCTGTGAAGATAAAATAAAGAGATTGTTAAATATTTGCCTTTTTCCTTAAAAATAGCATACCGCATCTGCGTGGCATGATGCAATAGGTAAATGTTCCTATATTATGGTAGGTTTTGTATGATTACAAAGGGATATTCTACGATGGGGTGTAGTTTTGTATCGCGGCTTTCCTTTTGTCTGAAACCGTCTATCAACTAAAAAACCTTGTCTGGATGAAAACGAAACGATAGGTACTTGCTGCCTCTATTGCAAGAAGCAGGCCAGGTTATTGTCCGGGGTTTCTCGGTGGAAAAGAAGCTAAGTTCAGATGATGAACACGGATGAGGAGGGATAGGCTGGGTGGTGTTTTCGACAAAGTCGAAAACACCACCCAGTAGCCTGTTCTTAATCTTACGCCACTGCTGCAAGCGGCTCCGCTACTGTGCGCTGCACAGCGGCAGCGACTGCATGCAAACCTGGCATCATGGCAGCGAAATTTTCCAGCGTGAGCGACTGACTGCCGTCACTTTTTGCGCGGTCGGGGTCAGGATGTGCTTCAATCATGACGCCATCTGCACCAGCCGCTATTGCAGCGAAGGCCAACGGTTGCACCAGATACCATTTGCCCGTGCCGTGGCTGGGGTCGGCTATAACCGGCAGGTGGGAGCGGCGTTTGACCAGGGCTACAGCGTTGATGTCCATGGTGTTGCGCGTGGCGGTTTCAAACGTTCGGATGCCGCGCTCACACAGGATGACGTTGGGATTGCCCTGCGCGACGATGTACTCTGCGCTCAGCAGCCATTCTTCTATCGTGGCAGAGAGGCCCCGCTTGAGCATGACAGCGCAGTCGGTACGCCCCACTTCTTCCAGCAACTGATAGTTTTGCATATTGCGGGCACCGATTTGCAGCACATCCGCATAGCGAGCGACCAGTTCAACATCCGAGGGGGTCATGACCTCGGTCACGATGGGCATGCCGGTTTCTTCCCGTGCCTGGGCCAGCAGTTGCAACCCGACTTCGCCCAACCCACGGAATGAGTAGGGTGATGAGCGGGGTTTGAATGCACCACCGCGTAGCATGGTCGCACCGGCTTCGCGCACTGCGCGGGCGGTGGTCATAAGCTGTTCTTCACTCTCCACTGCGCAGGGACCGGCGATGACGATACAGGCGTTTTTGCCGACTTTTATCCCGCGTACATCAACCACCGTGTCATCCGGATGAAACTCGCGGGCAGTTAATTTGTAGGGTCGCGTGACACGAACTGCCTGCGAGACACCGGGGAAATACTCCAACTCTTCACGCAGTGTTGGCGGGATACCCGCGCCAACAACGCCAATGATAGTGCGTTCTTCACCAATTGACAGATGCCCCTTGAGGTCGTATTCGTGCAACCGTTCTATCACGGTTTCGATATCGGACTCGGGGGCATCACTCCGCATAACGACGATCATGGAATTATCCTCCTCTTTGGATGGTATGGGTTCTTGTGACGATTGAACAGATGGGATGAGTTGAAGGGCAGGCCGTTGCTCTTCAACGGGTTGTTTATGGGCAACACTGGGCAGAGCACTCATGATTCCTTCTCCTTGTGCGCGTGTTCGGGACGCAAGCTCTGTGCATCCCTAAGATAGACATGGACAATTTCGTTGGCGTGCCGGGTGGTATTCCAATGAATAAGAACCCGTATGCAGCGTGGTAGGCTTCCTGGCACGTTTATCTCATGTCCACATAGCAGGGCGGTGTCAATCCAGCCAAGTTCACGAGCTGCAACAGCAGGAAATTCGGCGTTTAAGTCTGGGGTCGTGGTAAAGATAGCACTGGCAACATCTTCAGGCTTGATATGGTTGGTTTCGATCATTTTGACCAGTAGTTCGTGCGTTGCTTCCAGAATAGCGATACGGCTGTTTTCGGGAGCGGTTGTTGCTCCGCGGATACCACGACACCAGACACTTTCCATTGTAGTCACTCCTTTACGCAATAAGAAAGGGCGTGGAGCTTGCTGCCCCACGCCCTGTGATCTTCAAACTTTCCGTACTCAAAAATTACGCAACGAGAGGCAACCAGGCTCTATGTCTGCTGGCGAAAAAATAATAAAACCAGAAAAACAGGTTGCTGCGAAACGTTGCCATAGATAAAGGTTTGTGCCTCTCGAAAAATACGTATAATAATAGCAACACAACTATAGCACACTCTGTGGGGAGAGTCAAGATGTGATTTTCTTGTAACTGTTCACATTCACGGGAAAGAAAACGAGCCGCGCACGTCAGTAAGCGGAT
>CAYFVX010000681.1:0-3265 GCA_964346425.1 uncultured Chloroflexaceae bacterium
ACCGTGTTGTCGTCTTCCGATGTCTACCGTGTTGTCGTCTTCCGATGTCTACCGTATTATCCTACTGCAATGTTAATACTATTGTTCTGTTCCGACACATACTCTGCGTTATTGTACTGGTCTGCTGCGATATTCGATGTTCGATGCGTATCTTTGACGATAACAATGTTGCACTGCTACGGTATTCCTGATTGTATTAACGAAAGTTATTGTATTGTTTGTACGTTCTTGGTACGAAATTGTTCAATGTGTCTACATGGAAACCTGTTAGCCAATAGTATACTCCCTCGCACGCCTGCTGGGATCAACCACCTGGGATATTCTGATGTATGCTGCATGGCATATATTCTACCCCTGGCGTACATTCCGTTCCCAGAACACCCCATCTTCAAAACCTTGTATCGAGCTATCGGCCGCAGCCAGTTCCAGTCTGCGCTCAGCCAGTAAACAATATTCTTCATTCAGCTCAATCCCCAGAAACTTGCGATGGAGCTTTTTCGCAATCACTGACGTGGTCCCACTCCCTAGAAAAGGGTCAAACACAAAGTCATTTGGATTGCTACTTGCCAGGAGTAACCTGGCGAGCAACTTTTCACTCTTCTGGGTTGGATGATCGGTATTTTCCGGCATAGACCAGAAGGGAACCGTAATATCTGACCAGAGATTTGACGGGTACGTATCACGAAAATCCCCCTCATTCCCGCGCATCCAATCTTTGGGCGCACCATCAGGATGCGTATATGGAGCTTTGACGCGACGGCGTAGCTTGACCTGTTCAACATTGAACGTATATTCATCTGACAGCGTGCAAAACCAGATATCTTCGTGCGCATTCTTCCAATTTGTCCGTGCCCCACGCCCCTTCTCTCGCTCCCAGGTAATACGATTGCGCACAATAAAATGGCGGGTAGCAGCCGCAAAAATAGATAGCGAAGTCAACCAGTCACCACAGATATAGACGGTGGCCGTCGGTTTCAACAGCGGCTTGAGCACCCCAAACATGTCATCCAGCCATGTGGTATACTCTTCCACGCTGCACCGCGTAAACGTTGTCCCATGGAATGACTTGTTCAGGTTGTAGGGAGGATCAAGAAAGAGGAGGTCAACGCATCCAGGAGGTAACAGCGGCACCCACTCGCGATAATCGCCGTGGATCGTGCCCATGAGCAGACCGGTGTGATTCGCAGTAGGGAAGGTCTTGAGAAGTCGCTTGCGCAGCCGGAGTCGATCATCTTCTGTCAACGTAATGGTGCGGTTGCGAGGAGCACGCCGCTTCACGGTTTTATCCTCCCCAACAACGCAGTCAGGCGGTCGTAGTCATCTTTGAGCAAACTGGCAATCTTTCGTCCTGAAGCTACCAGATAGTCACGGCTATCCCCGCGTGCTTGCGCAAGCGTGCGGATAGTCGCCGCCAGCAACTCATCACCGGGTATCTGCGTTGCCCAGAGCACACCGCGAAAGAAATCAAACGAACGCCCAAACTGCGCCAGTTCATCCACCTCACACATATAGACACTATAATGCACCGGGGGAGGGTGTGCGGGAAGATACTGATAGATGTTCCCTTGCTGCACAAAGCCAACCGTCAGCGCAGAAAACTCTGTTTGCAACACTTCGGACAGATCGGGATGCTCCGTATAAATTTCCTGATCATACAGTGTTCGCCCGCTGTATGTCCGTCCACGTACTACTGCACGACCGCCGGGTTCTTTGCTCCCCGTATGTATCTCATACACCAGCCCATACACTGCCAGATTTTCCGCCTGTGTCTGTGCACGGACGAGTGCGCCAAAAGGCGGAGCTTCCAGCAACTCATAGGTTCCTGCGGTAAAACATGTGGTGCTTGACTCTATAATCTCGCCAATACGCTCCATACTACACTTTACTCATCTCTTTATTTTCCTGCTTCATAGAAAGCGTCTTTGCCAGCTCAGCCCGCACAAAGCTACCTTCTACCATACGACGAAAGGCACGCCGGTCGCCTCCGCGCACAACTGCCTGTTCATGCGCACGCGCCAGTGCCACCGGATAGCCCTGACCACGTAAGCATTGATCGTACACCAGGCCATGCACCTGGTCAACCAGATGCGGCTCATCTGCCACCCAGCGCGGCACCTCTACCCGTGCCAGTTCGCGACCAACGCGCATATAGAAGAAATGGACGAGGTGTTCGCCATACGATTCTACATTGATACGGCTCATCGAAACAAACAATGGTCCGCGTTGCCCTTCAGTCAGCAGAGTGCCAAAAACATCGGCATCGCGCAACCGTTCACCAGTCCCATTCCGCCATGTCTGCCCATTGGGTGTTGGAGCTGGCTCATCTGCCTGTTGCTCGTCTGAATGCGCATATGTGCCATCATCATCACCATTTTGCCCATTGGCATACATCAATGCAATCGTATTGACCACCTCGCTTGCTCGTGAACGGCTGATGTATGAGGCTACCGGTATCCCTCGTTCACGCATATCTCCCAGACAATGCAAATACTGATTCAACAGGAAATTTTTGGCAAACTGTTCAAAGCCGGCCAGCACCCAGCGCAGTAGTGTGCCATCTACCAGCATGACCGCATACTGATCCGGCGCGAGAAACTCTTTACTCAAGGCATTCAACTGCACAAGCTCTTGAATATCACGACAGGTATTCAGGCATGCTCCTTCGATGGGTATTTTTCGTTGCCCAGACGCATCAGAGATATACAGATCTTCCTCACGGTAGGAGAGCTTCGGCTGCGAGGAGAGCGTTGCGGCTGGCTCCGCCCCATAGCGCAAATACACCTGCCCGATATTGATGAGAAAATACGTGGCAAACCCGTGCCGGTCTGCCTCTATCTGCGAACCATCTGTTGCAACCACTGCATAGGAGTGCGGAACTGATGGTACCTCGCGGACAAAGTCAAACCGCTCCTGGGTCGGGCGGGCCAGCACACGCCAGGGGGCAGCCGCTTGTTTTTGCTCAACCACCTCTGCCCAGTATGCTTCGTGTCCGGCCTGAGCGAGGTACATCTGGCGCAGTTGCTGGATATGCGCCTCTATAACGCTGGCTTGCTGCGCCACATTCTTGCTCATATCGCGCACCTGCGAACTCAATGCCGTCAAATCCAAAGACATAAGAGACTCATTCCTCTCGCCATGTGCATTACGTTGAACGGTTTGCCGCTTTACAAAGCGGGAGATTGTGGAACGCAACCCCTCAGCGGCCCGGCACATGTGTAGAGATTTTTCGCGGGCAAGAACCCTGTTGGGAATCGTAGCCGCGGTT
>CAYFVX010000682.1:0-3258 GCA_964346425.1 uncultured Chloroflexaceae bacterium
CTGGGGGAAAAACCGGGTCGCGCAAACAAATCGTAGTATGTATGCAATACGCGCATAAGGAGCACTATGGAAACTGCGTTTATCATCTTCGCGGTAACCTCGGTGTTGATCTTTGTCAATGGTCTGTATGTGGCAGCCGAGTTCTCCGCAATTCATGCGCGACCAACGCGTATCAGACAACTGGCGGCAAATGGCAATACCGCCGCCAGCTATCTCGAATCGGTAATCAACAACCCGCGGCGTCTCGATAGCTATATCGCCGCATGTCAGATAGGCGTTACTCTTTCCAGCCTGGTGCTTGGCTTCTATGGGCAATGGGTCATTGTCCGTCGCTATGCCCCGCTCCTGCTACAGGCAGGTTTGCTGCAAGCGGGAATGGCACAGCTCCTGACCGGCATCACCGTGCTTGTCCTGTTGACCTTGCTACAAACAGTGCTGGGCGAATTACTGCCCAAATCCATCGCCCTGCGCCATGCCGAACCTGTTGCACTCTTTGCAGCCACCCCGCTACGCTGGTCTATTGCCTTTTTCCGACCGGCCATTATGATCTGCAATGGCATAGCTGCCCTCGTATTGGGCATCTTTCGCGTACCGCCGGCCATGCGCCGCCAGAGCCTCTCGCCAGAAGAAATTGAACAATTGGCAATGGAGAGCGCACGCTGGGGCTTGATAGAAGCAGATGAACGGCAACTGTTACATAACGTGTTACGAGTTGGCGAACTCACCGCCGCACGGGTGATGGTGCCCCGCACCCGCATGGTTGCCGCTTCGCTCGATACACCGATCCCTGAACTGCTGCAACTGGCGACTGCATCAGGGCGTTCACGTATCCCCCTCTATCACGATTCGATTGATGATATTGTTGGCAGTGTGCATATCAAAGATCTCTTTCGGCTGCATAGCGAGCAACGCACCTACATCCAGGAAGTCTTACGCACCGTCTCCTATGTACCCAAAAAAGTGCCAGCCCTTGCTGTCTGGAACCAGTTGAAACAGGAAGGCAACTACATTGCCGTCGTCCTGGACGAGTTTGGCGGCACGGCTGGCATGATCACCGTTGCCGACCTGCTGGAAGAAATCTTTGGCGAATTGCAGGATGAATTCGACGCGACCCCGCAACCCTCCCACATGACCACCGGCTATGATGGCTGTCTACGTTTGCAGGGCGAAACGCGTATTGCCGACATCAATGAACGCTTTGGCTTGAAACTGCCGGATGAAGAAGTCAATACCATTGGTGGCCTGGCGATGACCACCCTCGGTCGACTCCCCAGAGTTGGCGATGAAATTCCCTTTGAACGCGTCACCCTACGGGTCGAAGCCGTGAATGGTCCCGCCGTGTTGGAAGTCTGTCTCTTTTTCAAAACGGCAACTGAAGAACTACCGTTGCAAGAGCATCCTGGAGAAGAACAATGAGCGAATGGCTCATCCTGCCTGGTATTATCGGTGGCCTGATTATTTTGCATGGCCTGTTTGTCGCCGCCGAATTTTCCATGATAGGCATACGGTCTGACCGCCTGCATGAATTGATAGAACAGCGCAACCGCAAAGCCAGCGGGCTCCAACAAACCCTCGACGACCCGCTTCGCATGGACCACTACATCACCACCTCGCAACTCGGCATCACCATTGCAAGCCTGGCCCTCGGCATGACCGGCGTCTATGGCCTCACCAACTGGTTGCTGGCGATACTCGCGCAATGGCAACTGACCGGCCTGTATATCGCATCACTGGCTGCTTTTATCATCGCCATCTCGCTGCTGACGCTGGTGCAGGTCGTCGTCAGCGATATTATCCCCAAATCGCTCGCCTTGCACGACCCCGAACAGACGGCCATGCGCATTGAACCCTTTATGTGGCTCATGAAGCACATCGCCCTGCCGCTGGTATTGCTGCTCAATATCCTGGGCAATAGCTTGCTGCGTCTGCTCAACATCCCGCGCATTGAGAGCCATCGGCGGCTCTACTCGCCGGAAGAACTCGCACTGGTTGTCATGGAAAGCCACAAAGGGGGCTTATTGAGCGATGACGAACAGCGGATCATCCAGAACATCTTTGACTTGAGCGAGCGGCGCGTTGGACAGGTGATGACGCCGCGTCCGCGTATTGAAGCCATCGAAGCAAACATCAAACTGCAGGAATTGCTGGACCAGGTCGCCCTCTCGCCCTATAGCCGCTTTCCCGTCTATGAAGGCGACCTGGACCATATCGTTGGTCTGTTGCTGGTCAAAGACTTTGTTCGCCAGCAACTCGAACAGCCGAGCACCTTTGACCTGAAAACATTGCTGCGCCACATGCCAGCCGTCCCGGAAGCAATAACCGTAGACCGCCTGCTAGTTGCCTTCAAACATTCGCATATCCACATGGCCCTCGTCTTTGACGAATATGGCGGCACCGCTGGCCTGGTCACGCTGGAAGACGTCGTAGAAGAAGTCGTTGGCGAAGTGCATGACGAATTCGACGAAATAGAGCAACCGCTGCTGTACGAAGTCGAGACGGGCATGTTCTTTGCCCGCGGCGACCTGATGCTGGACGACCTCAGCGAGATTGCGCCCGGCATTCTGCCCCAAGACGAAGACGAAGAACTGCCCGACGTAGATACCGTTGGTGGTCTGGTCGTCAGCTTGCTGGGCCGCCCGGCCAACCCCGGCGACCAGATTGAACTGGGAGCGACGACCTTCACCGTCGAAAGTGTCAGCGGCTTTGCCGTGGACATGGTGCGCATCATCTACCACACAGAAAGCACTGAGGAAACAGAAAGCAACGAAGAACATTGATACCGGGGGTGTTGTCGTCTGTGGTGCGGCTACGCCGCACCACAGACGACAACACCCTCTCCAGGCTTCACCTGCGGTGGGCTTTGCTTTCGTAAGGTGAAACCTGTTGGGGCTGAAGCCCCTCAAAACCCATGCGCATGAAGCTAAGCGGCTTTCCGCTTGGCAAAGCGGGGGATTGGGGGGGGCAAACCCTCACATGTGGAGACTTTTTCGGTGGCAAGAACCCCGTTGGGAATCGTAGCCGCGGTTTGTAACCGCGGAATCTCCCCGTCTCTCCGTTTCTTTTGCGGCAAAACCCGCCCGGCTGCTGCCCGGTGGAAGCATCTCCTGGCGGGAGATCCAGCGGCTCCAAGCCGCTGCTACGGTATCTCGCGACCACTTTGCAAAGCGGTTGATGAAAAAGTCTCCACATGTGAGGGGGGCAAACCTCAATGGGTGTCACCTGTGGGAGTGTGAGGGAACCAGGTTCCCTCACACTCCC
>CAYFVX010000683.1:0-3256 GCA_964346425.1 uncultured Chloroflexaceae bacterium
GGGGTTTGTTGTTTTTTCAACTTCGTCGAAAAAACAACAAACCCCACCAGAATGGGGTTGCGAGGCGACGCCGTCCCCTCACGCTCCTCTGGTTCAACTCCGTTGAGGATACTCCACGGTATTTTGTGGTGCTACCCTTGCTGACTGTGGCTTAATGTTTTCTTAACCTATGTGCTCTTGAATGTTAATACTTACCTACTACCCTACTGAGGTTACTGTTCCGTCTCAGGTGAATCAAGTACATAATGAGGAGGAGAATACGGTGAACAAAAGAGCTGGATTGCTTATTTTTCTGATGTTCATGTTGCTGATTTCTGCCTGTGGTCAGCAGCAAGCGGCAACAACTCCGGCAGATACTCAGTCGGGTGAGAGTGCTACCGAGGATGAAGCCGAGGTCGTCGAAGATGTTTCCGCAGAGGAAGATGCGGCTGAGGATGCAAGTTCCGATGCTGGCGAGGAAGAAGCGGCTGGTGAGAACCAGACGATAGTCGTCTACACCGCGCTTGAGGATGACCAGTTGGAAGGCTACCTGGAAGTATTTGAGCAGGACCATCCAGAAATTACCGTTGAACTGGTGCGTGACTCCACCGGTATCGTCACCGCCAAGCTGCTTGCTGAGAAAGACAATCCGCAAGCGGATGTGGTGTGGGGACTGGCTGCGACCAGTCTGCTGGTTGCTGACCAGGAAGGCTTGCTAGAACCCTACGCTCCCGAAGGTCTCGACCGTATCAAAGACAAGTTCCGTGACCCGTCCGATCCCCCCAGGTGGGTGGGAATTGATGCCTGGATGTCGGCTTTCTGTGTCAACACCATTGAGCTGGAAAACAATGGTCTGACTATGCCCACCTCCTGGAAAGATTTGCTCAAGCCAGAATACAAAGACTTCCTGGTGATGCCGAACCCGAACTCATCCGGTACGGGCTTTCTTTCCGTGTCAAGCTTCTTGCAGCAGATGGGCGAAGAAGAGGGATGGGCGTATATGGATGGCTTGCACGAGAACATCGCGCAGTATACCCACTCTGGTTCCAAGCCCTGCAAGATGGCAGGGGCTGGCGAATACCCCATCGGCATCTCCTTTGGCTATCGCGGCATCATTCAAAAGGAAGATGGCGAACCAATCGAGACGGTTTTCCCCACCGAGGGTTCAGGCTGGGACCTGGAAGCGAATGCGCTGATTAAGAAAGACACCATCAAACCTGCTGCGAAAACATTTCTCGATTGGGCTATCAGCGACAACATCATGAAAGAATACGCGCAGAGTTTCGCTATCGTGACGGCCGAAACCGACCAGCCTGTGCCGGAAGGGTTCCCCGCAGATCCGATGGAACAGCTTATTGACAATGATTTCTCCTGGGCTGCCCAGAACCGCGAGGACATTCTCAAAGAATGGATTGCTCGCTATGATTCCAAGTCTGAGCCACAGGAGTAAGTTTTTTCTGGTGGGGCAGTGCTCCTCAATCGGTGGCTCCTGTAGGAGTGTGCGGGAACCAGGTTCCCGCACACTCCCCTTTAGGACTCTGTTGGTAAACCCCATCTCCTGTCCGGACCTTTGTGGCTTTGCGCCTTTGCGAGAGGCCCTGCCCGGACGTTACCAACAGAGTCCTTTAGCAAGGGGGGTGTGTGTTTTGTAGCTACGCCGCAAAACACACACCCCCCACCAGAATGGGCCGAAACGCTCTTGTGTGCGTCTTTCGCCTGTGACAAAAATCATTACCCAAATTTGGTATCAGGGGGCAAAATCTATGACAAACAGTCTCCCAAATGAACAACCCTATCTGCAAATACGCGACGTCACCAAAACATTTGGCTCCTTCGTTGCGCTGGCAGATATTTCGCTGGATATTCACCAGGGTGAGTTTATCTGCTTTCTTGGCCCAAGTGGTTGCGGCAAAACAACCCTGTTGCGCATTATTGCTGGCCTGGAGGAACAAAACACCGGCCAGGTTATCCAGGATGGCAAAGATGTCTCATTATTGCCGCCATCGAAGCGTGATTTTGGCATTGTCTTTCAGTCGTATGCGCTGTTTCCCAACCTCACGGCTGCACAGAACATTGCCTATGGCTTGGAAAATAGCCGCTTGCCCAGGAAAGAAATTCAATCTCGCGTGCAGGAGTTGCTGGCACTCGTGGGTCTGGAAAAGATGGGGCCAAAATATCCCGCGCAACTTTCTGGTGGACAGCAACAGCGTATCGCGCTGGCACGTGCGCTGGCCCTCTCGCCGGGCTTGCTACTGCTAGATGAGCCGCTCTCCGCGCTAGACGCCAAAGTGCGCAACTCGCTGCGCACGGAGATTACTTCCCTGCACCGGCGTCTGGGCGTCACCACGATTATGGTGACACACGACCAGGCAGAAGCCCTGACGATGTCCGACCGCATTGTGGTGATGGACCACGGCGAAATCGTGCAGGTTGGCACCGCGCAAGAAATCTATCGCAATCCAGACACTCCGTTTGTTGCCAACTTCATCGGCGTCATGAACTTCCTGCCCGGAACCGTTACCAGCGAGCCGGGCAAAGTGCAATGGGGTGATGTTACCGTTTCGCTCAATCATGGCGTGGAAAAAATCGCGCCTGGTACGCGGTTGACTATCGCCATCCGTCCGGAAGATGTGCGTGTGCTCAATGAACATCCTGGCTCGCCCGACACCGCAATGGGCTATGTGGAGCATGCCGAGTTTCTTGGCCCCTTCTATCGGCTGCGCATGCGTGTGCCGACCGGTGGCGAAACACAGGGGATGCAGGATACAACGCTCATGGCAGATATATCCGCACATCTGGCCCGTCATTTCGAGATACGGCAAGATATTCCGTTACCCATTCAGTTGCCCGCCGAGCTTATTCGTGTCTATCCAGAGCAGGAGCAAAAGAAGTAAGTGACGTATGGATGATTTGCTGACAACTCCGCAAGCTGAGCTTACCGCCACGCCTGCACCGGCCCGCGTGCCGTCCGCGGTTTTCAAGCAGCGTGTGCGCCAGAAATTGACCTTCGATGACTGGTTGATGCGTGGGCTTATCGCGCTGGCCGGTCTTTGGATGGTGCTAGTCGTTTTCCTGCCGCTCTTTGAAATCATCTCACGTAGCATGATGGATAAGAACGGCAATTTTGTCTGGTTTCAGAACTACCTGGAATATTTCACCACCCCCGCGCTTTCCAATTCGCTCTACAACAGCCTCTTCGTGGCGGGGATCAGCACGGTTATTTCGGTCGGCCTGGGGGTTCTCTTTTTCTACGCGCTCACCCCCACATCTATGCCCG
>CAYFVX010000684.1:0-3253 GCA_964346425.1 uncultured Chloroflexaceae bacterium
TGGTGCTGTTGAAGCTGCCAGAACGCAAGGTCGCGAAGAAGGACTTGTCCTTGCCTTGCGTGACAATATCCTGGACACACTGACAGTGCGCTTCTCTCCATCAGACTCCGACTACCAAATGATAGAAACCATCCTGGCAACTATCAATGACGTGCAAACGCTCCGCTCGCTCTTCAGGCAGATTATGCAAGCAGAAACCATTGGAGACGTTCAGCAAGCAATCGAGGGGTAGCAACGATGGACAAGCCACAGTGTGCTCAGCGCAGAAGTGCCTGCACCGGCGCAAAATGCAACCGCGCAAAACGACCCAACCCCGCCTTGCCGTGTTGCGCAATAAGCTCCTGTGCCGCCGCCTGCAACAATGGGATATCCGACGCACCTCTGGGGAGCGGACGTTTCAGGCCAGCCTCGTGCCCCAATCGCTCCATTTCCGCCAGAAAGGTCGCGTTTGCCAGAATGGAGGCAGCCGCCACCGCAATGCTGGACTCCTCGGCATGGTGGATTTGGTGAGGGTGCGGCAGTTTGTGCGCCGCAAAGCTCTGGTTGAGACGGTCCTCGCGCTGCGAAAACTGGTCGCAGACAATCATCTCGGCGGGTATCTGCTGCCAGAGCGTATCCACCACCCGTGCATAGACCTCTGCCAGCAGCAGGTTGATGTTCTGGTGGCGGTCATACAGCGCATTGTACTGCTCGGGAGCAATCACGCACACCTGGCGGTGTTCCGGGCTGATGATGTCTTCGATAGAGGAGGCTTTGCGCTGCATGGCTGCCGGCTCAATCGTTTTGCTATCCCGTATTCCCACTTCGCGTAGTTCAATCGCTGAATGTTCATCTACATAGGTAGCGGCGACAACGAGCGGGCCAAACCAGTCGCCTTTCCCCGACTCGTCCATACCGATGTGGTCATCAATGATAGGCTGACGGGCAGATTTTTTGTTGCGGATTGGTGGCTCATCAGGCTTGCCAGCACTTTTCGCCTCCTCAACCATCCTGGACAGCGCAGCCTTGAGCAGCGTATCTGCGCCACCAACCACCATCTTGCCACGTTTCGGGTAAAAATTAAGCGTGGCGCGGCTGGTGCCGTCTGTCACCACAATCTGCTCACCATGCGGGATCGTTTTGCCCGCCTGCCAGCTCCATCCCTGCTCCTCCAGCGCGTGTTTGAATGCATCGAACAATATGGTGCTCATCTCTCCCTTTCCTCAAAAATAATGACGATGCGCCAGGCAGCACGTAGGGGTTTGGCGGTGCCAAACCCCTACGCCAGGATACACACACCGCTGCAACGCTGCAACGTTCCAACGCTCCAACGTTCCAACGCTGCACCGCTGCACCGCTGCAACGCTCCAACGCTTCTACGCCAGCTCAAGCCGATGTTCAAGCTCTTCCAGCACGCGCTTCGCCGCCACCGGAATAACCGTGCCCGGCCCAAACACCGCCGAAGCTCCATTGTTGCGCAGAAAATCATAATCCTGGGCAGGGATAACACCGCCCGCGACGACAACTATATCATCGCGGCCGAGCTTGCGTAGCTCTTCAATCAGTTGTGGCAGGAGGGTCTTGTGGCCGGCCGCCAGCGAACTCATGCCGATAACATGCACGTCGTTCTCTATCGCCTGACGGGCAACCTCAGAAGGCGTCTGGAAGAGCGGACCAATGTCCACATCAAAACCCAGGTCGGCAAAAGCAGTGGAAATAACTTTTGCTCCGCGGTCGTGCCCATCCTGGCCCATCTTGGCAACCATGATACGTGGCCGACGCCCCTCGCGCTGGGCAAAGTCATCAGCCATCGAGCGCACCTGCTTGATGGTTTCATCGTCGCCATACTCGCTGCTGTAGACACCGGAGATAGAGCGGATGACTGCCTGATGGCGACCATACACCTTCTCCATCGCCTGCGAGATTTCGCCCAGACTGGCACGTGCCCTGGCTGCATCCACCGCCAGTTCCAGCAGATTGCCCTCGCTGGTCTCGGCCGCTTTTGTGATGGCATTGAGCGCAGACTGCACTCGCGTTTCGTCGCGGTTCTCGCGCAATTTCTTGAGCCTATCACGCTGCGAGTTCAGCACGGCCGTGTTATCCACTTCCAGAATTTCCAGCGGATCCTCTTTCTGCAAGCGGTAGCGGTTGACACCAACGAGGGTTTCTTTGGACGAGTCGATGAGTGCCTGCCGTCGAGCGGCTGCTTCCTCAATACGCATCTTGGGCAACCCCGTTTCAATCGCCTTCGTCATCCCGCCAAGTTCTTCAATCTCCTGCATGTGTTCCCAGGTCCGTTTGAGGAGCGCGTCGGTCAGGGCTTCAACATAGTAGGAGCCGGCCCATGGGTCTACCACCTGGCAAATACCAGTTTCATCCTGCAAATAGAGCTGTGTATTGCGGGCGATACGTGCCGAGAAATCCGTCGGCAACGCAATAGCCTCATCCAGCGCATTGGTATGCAGCGATTGCGTATGCCCCAGCGCGGCCGCCATCGCCTCGATGCAGGTGCGGGCCACGTTGTTGAAGGGGTCTTGCTCCTGCAAGCTCCAGCCGGAGGTCTGCGAATGGGTGCGCAACGACATAGAGCGCGGGTCTTTCGGATCAAACTGTTTCATCAGTTTTGCCCACAGCAACCGCCCGGTGCGCATCTTGGCAACTTCCATAAAATAGTTCATGCCGATAGCCCAGAAGAACGACAGCCGTGGGGCGAAAGTGTCAATATCCATTCCCGCCTTGAGGCCCGTGCGCACATATTCCAGCCCATCGGAGAGCGTATAGGCCAGCTCCAGGTCGGCAGTCGCGCCGGCTTCCTGCATATGGTAGCCGGAGATACTGATGCTGTTGAACCTGGGCATATTCTGCGAAGTATAGGCAAAAATGTCGGCAATGATGCGTATGGAAGGTTCCGGCGGATAGATGTAGGTGTTGCGCACCATATACTCTTTGAGAATATCGTTCTGGATAGTACCGGTCAGTTGTTTCGTCGAAACACCCTGCTCTTCAGCGGCAACAATGTAGAATGCCATCACCGGCAACACCGCCCCATTCATCGTCATGGAAACTGACATCTGGTCCAGCGGAATACCATCGAACAGGATATTCATATCCAGGATGGAGTCCACCGACACACCAGCTTTGCCCACATCGCCAATCACCCGCTCGTGGTCCGAGTCATAGCCGCGATGGGTTGCCAGGTCAAAGGCGATAGACAAACCTTTCTGGCCGGCCGCCAGATTGCGGCGGTAGAAGGCATTGCTCTCTTCGGCGGTGG
>CAYFVX010000685.1:0-3240 GCA_964346425.1 uncultured Chloroflexaceae bacterium
CCTTCTTCGCCTTCGGATATATGGCTGGCGACACAATCTGTGGTGGCTTCCTGCACCTGAACTTTGTGCCATGTCATGCCGGCAACATCCTGCCGTTCCAGCAATTTCACGCTGTCGCCAGGGCATACCTGCCCAAGCACGGTTTCTGGCGCAATACGGGGTTCTGAACGGAAATTCCCCCCATTGGCTACCACCGCTTCAAGCGTAGCAGGTGGCACCGTTTGCCAGTCAGGAGAAATATCTTCGTGTGGCTCCTTCGTCAATTGCAAGCGTCCGCTACCATCCGCGTTCATCAGGTAGATGTCAGTAAATTCGCCATTGTAATCATAGAACGCGATGTATTTGCCATCTGGTGACCAGACCGGGTCCGCGCCCCGCAGGTCTGCCGGGATGAGCCGTTTCTGTTCCGAGCTATCCTCGTTCATGATATAGATGCCGTTGCCACCGTCACGCGTAGAGGTAAATGTGATTTTTGTCCCATCGGGTGACCAGGAAGGATGGGTATCGCCAGCCGGATTTGACGTGCGGTTATCCTCGCCAGTTCCATCGGGGAACATGACATAAATATCCGTGTTATCCTGACGGTAGGAGGAAAACGCAAGCAAACGTCCATCTGGAGACCAGGCGGGCGAGCCATCGGTGACATCATTTTCAGTCAGTCGGGTTTGCTCCGTCCCATCTACGTTCATCACATAGATTTCGTAGTTCCCATCGCGGTCAGAGGTAAATGCTATCTTCCGACCATCAGGCGACCACACGGGCGAAGCATCATTTGCCTCATTGTCTGTAATCCTGGTCTGGTCTGCGCCATTGACAGACATGCTATAAATTTCGTAATTGTCATCGCGGTTTGAACTGAAAACAATACGCTTTCCATCGGGTGACCATGAAGGGGAGCGGTCGCTGGCATCATTGTTGGTCAGTCTGTGCTGGTTTGATCCATCGGCATCCATAACATAAATTTCCTCGTTCCCATCACGTTGTGAGACAAAGACAATTTGCTCTTTTGTCTCGTCCGATAACACAATACGGTCACCATCTTCCTCGGTAGACGTATCGGTTGCTTCCGTTGTTGCATCCTCATCCTGCGATCCGTTCGCAAGCGATTGGGTATCTGTCAGGGAGGTGGTGGTTTCATCTTCATCCAGCAGCGTGGTAGGCGACATCGTGCTGGTGTCTGTCAGAGTTTGCGTAGTGGTGATGGGAATGGTTGTTTCCGTTTTTTCCGTCTCTTCTTCTCCCAGCAGCGACGTCAACGATTGGACGTCCGGCACCGGTACGTCTTCGTCTCCTGCATCCTCCTCTGCTGATTCTGGGGTATTTTCCTCGTTATCCTTGTCCTTTTCCGTTGCTGTTTCTTCTTCTGGAGCAACTTCTTCGCCAGCAGTTTCTTCATTACCTGCTGGTTCGCTCATGGTGGTGGTTTCTGCCGGGTTGGTTGCTGGTTGCTCGTTGTCACTGCCAAATAAACCGCAGGACGAGAGCAAAAACACACACACGATGATGCACGTCGTCAAACTCCATTGCTTCCAGCAAGGTCGCATTGTTTTTCCTCCTGTACCTTTATGAAGGGAAGTATGAGGCATTTTCATTCTAACACAACATGGGACTATTCAGAGATTACAAGTTTCACTATTGGTTGTATAATTGGGTACAGTATACCATTGAAAAACTGCTCCGCATACCATTGAAAAACTGCTCCGCGGGCAGGTGTCTACAAATATGCACAGAATACCAGAACCAGAAGAATTGTGGAGAAATAGGTGAGGCAAAAAGATGAACAAGCAACTGACCCACTTGCAACGACGCACGGACAATCTGGCTGATAAGTTTTCGGCTCTGACCAACCTGGCTGATCAGGTAACCGAACTGCTCAAAGTGATGACCAATGATGAATCGCACAAACTCTTTGTCAGAATAGATGATGAGGGGGATTTTGTCTGTGAATTAGATGAAGAAACGGTGACACTTTTCAATCCGCTGGATGTTTTGACCCTGGCAGACTGGCTGGATGCAACCATTCAGAGCGACGATCCGCGGGTGCATGAAGCATTGCATGAAGCAGAACAAGAAAACTGAAAATAAAGTATAGGGACAGATTGGAAAACATATGGGAGATCAAACCAACAGCAGTGTGCAGATTGGCGATATGGCCCCCGATATCGAGTTGCTTGATGATCAGGGTGAACTTGTGAAACTTTCGGATTTTCGGGGCAAGCGGATTGTGTTGTATTTCTATCCGAAAGATGATACGAAAGGATGCACAACGCAGGCGTGTGGGTTTCGCGATAGTTACCCGCAGTTTGAAGAACACAATGCGCTGGTCATTGGTATCAGCCCGGATGATGTCAATTCGCATCAGAAATTTAAGACAAAGCACAGCTTGCCATTCATACTGCTGGTAGACAAAGAGCATAAAGCGGCTGAAGTTTATGGCGTATGGGGTGAGCGCAAAATGTATGGCAAAACATATATGGGTATGTTCCGCAGTCATTTTGTTATTGACGAAGCGGGCAAGGTGGTAGACAGGCAGATCAAGGTAAAACCCGCGGATAGTCCGCGCAAATCATTAGACGTGCTATGCAGCATGGCAAACGGGTAGAGCAGGAAAAACTATGTCCGATTCAATTCCGACCGAGCTAGAACTGGCAGAAGCAGCTCTGCGACAGGCGCGTGAACGCGGAGATTTGCAAGCGGTAAGCGAGGCAAATAAGCGTATCCAGGAGATACGCGAGCGTATTGGCAAGGCACGAACGCGCCTGACCAGACTGGCCGGCGAGCGTATTCATTTGTTGGAGGTGGTCGAACAGGCACAATTGCATCTCAATCGATGTGAGCGCAACCTGGAAGACCATGACAGTCGTATGCAGCAACTGCGTGAGGAGATTGTGCGGTTGGGGGGAAGCACCCACTCCCTGTCCGGCAAATCAAGCCCGCCCCCATCATCCTAGTGGGGTTTGTCGTTGTTTTTCGGCTTCCCAAAAAAACAACGACAAACCCCACCAGAATGGGCTGCAACGCCCCTGCGTGCGTTTCTTCGTTTGCAAGCGGAACTTGCAGCGGGGGGCACCTGTTTTGTGTGCTGCTTGCGCACGGCAAAAAATGCACGCATCCGCGTGCCACAGCTTTGCCGGCGGGTTTGTGAGGGAATCAAGTTCCCTCACAAACCCGCCGGGGACTCCCACTGCTCACATGGGTAGACTTTTTCGGTGGCAAGAACCCCGTTGGGAATCGTAGCCG
>CAYFVX010000686.1:0-3233 GCA_964346425.1 uncultured Chloroflexaceae bacterium
GACAATCATTCACTCTACAGTGAAGCGGATAACATACTCACGATACTCTTCAGCCTGATCTCGCACATCCTCTTCATACTCTTTGACATCCTCCTCATAGCGTGGGATATCTTCCCGGTCTTTTGGTGGTCTCAGTTTCAGATTATCCGAGAGATTGCGCACAACCATAAGCCATGTCCCACTCTGGGCATCCGCGGGAACGGTCCAACTCCATGTCGCATTGTCATTATCATCTACCGCTACGCGCCAGCTTCGCCGGTCTACGCCCTCCGGTGGGTAAATCGTTCCATCTGGTGCCGTCACCCAGTAAGCCGCCCGCGAAGTAGGCATATCTGAGATAGAGAACGTAAACGTCGTGCCCGGTGGCCCACTGCGCGGCGTGACTGAATATGGCTCGGGCAGCGGTGTGGCACGCACAATATCAAACGCAATCACACGCTCAACGCGGCTCTCTTCCCCCCGTGCCGTCATATGCCAGCGTCCGGCCTGCACATTGGCGGGGGCCGTCCAACGCCACGAAATCATACCGTTTGCATCCGCATGCAGTTTTTCCTCCGTCAGATCAATCTCCTGGTCAAACCGGCGTGAACGTGACTCTGGCGTGGTCAACCAGAAGTCCATTTCTTCATCTGCATAGAAGCCGGTCGCCTGAAACGTAAACGTGGTGCCCGGCGCACCACTGGCTGGTTGCATACGTATATCGAACGCTTCAAAACCACTGACCTCAAAAAAGACCCGTGTCTCCTGCAAGCCAGCCGCACCGCGCGTATACATAGTCCACGTCCCCGCCGGCCAGTCGGCTTCAACCTTCCAGTTCCATGTGACCGCACCATGCTGGTCTGCCTCAAGCTCTTTTTCATTCGCCACCGGATCACCCGTCGGGTTTATCGCCCAGTAGAAGATGCGCTCACCGGGTTTATAGCCGGAAGCGGTAAACTGCAACTCGCTACCACGCGGTGTACTGGCTGGCGAGACGGTCAATGTGGGGTATGTCACCGACGTGGGAGTGACCGCTGTATCAACAACATAAAAAGGGATTTCCCACTCCACGCGGCTGGTAATACCGCGTATCACCATCACCCATCGTCCCGGCTGTTCATGCATCGGGGCAGTCCATTTCCAACTCACATCGCCTGTGGCATTGTTTGCCGCATAGAGATATGCGTCTGGAAAGCTCTCAACCACTGTGCCATCTGGCCTGACGGCCCATGTGCCTACCCGCTCACCCGGCGCGAACCCTTGCGCGGTAAAGGTAAAAACCGTACCTCGTGGGCCACGGTCAGGCGTGACCTGCTGCGTGGGTGGCTCGATTGCGGCAACCACCTCGGTCGGGTTGGCCTGGTTATTGACCGGGTTTTCCACCACTTCCGCCGGGTTGTCAATGTGAAAGGGGATACGTATGGTATATCGGCTATTGTGTCCCCGTGCTACAAAAAACCAGTCGCCACCTCTGGCGTTGGGGGGTGATTGCCAGACGCGATAGATTTGCCCATTGCCATCGCTGGATATATCGTTTTCCAGCCGCAGCTCACTCCCATCTGGCTGCACAATCCAGGTGCCGACCTGTTCATCTGGCTCAAACCCGCCACGCGAGACAAAGGTAAACGTCGTGCCCGGTGGCCCATGCGTGTCAGGCATAATCATGTAGGAAGAAACCGCTGAGGGGGAGATCGCCGGTGCGTCAATGGAAAATTGTACTGTGACGGTCGGGCTGTGCAGACGATAGCCTTCTATCGTCATTTCCCATGTTCCGCCAGACGCCTCCGGCGGCGAGGTCCAGGTCCAGACAACCTGCCCATTGCTATCGGCAAAAAGGCGTGCTTGCTGGTCATATCGTTTCCCGTGGGGATCAGTTATCCAATAGCCGACTTGTTCTTGTGGTGCATAGCCAGCGACGTAAAACGTAAAGGTCGTTCCAGGCGTGCCGATGGCGGGGTTGACCGTACCAACAGCAGCTTTAACCTGCGTGATGGGCAGCAGCATTGCGCCGAGTAGCAACAACGGCAAACAGGAGAGTAGCATATATTTGCGGATCATAGATACCTCATACTATCGGTTTTGGATTGTGACGATACGCGATGCTTAGCGAAAAGAAGAGAATAGTCAGCGAAATGCCTGTCCACAGAATAGCCCAGAAGACGGCTGGAATGAAGGTCATGCTTTGCATAATCTGGGCATCGGTCGTAACATATCTGTGGTGCGTCGAGAGTTTGATAAGGTCGAAAACACTATCCACGGCATCCAGCATAGATTGGACGGCGAGAAAAAGCAAAAGCCCGCTTGCCCAGGTGGTATTCAGATACAACCCGGCGGCGATCAAGCCTGCAGAAAAGAGAAAACCTGTCACCAGGCCGAAGATACTGCGCACAAAAAGCAGGCACATAATACCGAGAATAACCCCCAGCCCCAGGAGTACTGCACGTGCGGATACGCCCCATGCAGATATGATAACCAGCAGGCCGCCAAAGAGCGCACTGCCGATATAGCCAGCACTGACAATAATCCAGCGTATACCGCCCGCAGTGGTGGCGACCCCGGAAAAATTGGGGCGCACGATGAAATTGACAAACTTTCCGCCGGTCAGGATTGCCGCCAGTCCGTGGCTTAGCTCGTGGACAAACGTCCCAAAGAGATGAAAGGGGTAGAATATCCAGCCAAGCCAGGGGACTCGCCATAAAAGCATCGAAGCAATTGCCAGTCCCAGCACAATCAAGACTTCGCGTTGTTTCCAGCCTTGAAAGAAATGTGCGACCGTCATAGCGTACTCCTCTCACTATGTTCCTGGTCACAGTATACACCATGATAGAGAGTGCGAAGGAACTGCGTTCCCTTACAACGGCGGATTCACCGTTAACCCAATTGGAGTGGGGTGTATGGTGTTTTCGGCTTCGCCGAAAACACCATACACCCCACAAAAGGGGAGGTTTTGCGGGGCAACCGCCTCAACAGGTTTCACCTGTAGAGTCACCACACATTTTAACATATTGGTTTTAGGCTTTGCTATCAGAAATAAAGGGATTTTCTTTATTACTCTGTATAACCGAAATCAGGTACACAAACCAGGGTTTTTCCCTCTACCATGCTCTTTGTCCATTTCTGTCAATATGTGTGGTGACTCTACAGGTTTCACCTGTCACTCTCCCACAAGTGACACCCATTGAGGGGGCAACCGCCCATGCGCATGAAGCTAAACGGTTTGCCGCTTTGCAAAGCGGGGGATTGGGGGTTGCAAA
>CAYFVX010000687.1:0-3231 GCA_964346425.1 uncultured Chloroflexaceae bacterium
CGCGGTTTGTAACCGCGGAATCTACCCGTCTGTCCGTTTCTTTCGCGGCAAAACCTGCCCGCCTGCTGCGCGGTGGATACATCTCCTGGCGGGAGACTGGGAGCGAAGTCTCGCTTGCCCCAGGCAGGGGTTTGGCACCGCCAAACCCCTACCTTATGCCCCAAACTACTCCGCACGTTGCTCCTCCAACCCTTCCAGCACCGCTACTACTGCGTTCATGTGATCGGGCTTGCCGATGGTGAGGCGCAGACAGTCCCGTAGCCCTGGTTTATCGTAGTAGCGCAACAGGATACCGGCCCGTTCAAGGGCCTGTTTTACCTCCAGGACACTGCGCTGCACGACGCGGAACAGGATGAAGTTTGCCTGCGAGGGAAACACCTCCAGATAGGAGAGCCGTGCCAGCGCTATCAGCATACGCTCGCGTTCCAGAAGAATGCGGGCAACGTTGTCGCGCAGTTCTTCGACGTGTTGCAGCGAGGCGATGGCGGCGCGTTGCGCGGCGACGCTCACGTTGTAGGGTTGCTTGATTTTCCACAGATGGATAGCCAGTTCTTCAGCCATCAAGCCATAGCCGACACGCAGGCCAGCCAGACCAGCCCACTTGCTGAAGGTGCGCAGAATAACCAGGTTGGGATGGTGGCCGACAAGGTCGGCGAAGCCGCGCGGCTGGTTGGTAAATTCGATGTAGGCTTCATCCACGACAATCAGCATAGGGAGATTGAGCAAGCGCAGCAGTTCTTGCTGCGACAGGCAACTGCCATCCGGGTTGTTGGGCGAGGCGAGGAACAACACTTTTGCCTGCGTTTCGGCGACGGTCTGTTCAATGGCGGGAATATTGAGCGAGAAATCTGCCTGTCGTTCGATTTCGATAAGCTGCCCGCCACAGACCCGCGTATCAAACGCGTACATCCCAAAGGTGGGCGGACAGTTGATCACGGTGTCGCCGGGTTGCAGCAGCAGCCGCAGCAGCAGGTCTATCAATTCATCCGCACCAGCCCCGCAGATAATCCGTTCAACCGGCTGGCCGGTATAGGTGCTGAGGATTTCGCGCAGTTGCGTATGTTCTGCATCTGGATAGATGGCAAAACCAGCCAGCGAACGCAGCACCTCAGCGACCACCGGCAGTGGCCCATAGGGGTTTTCGTTCGCATCCAGTTTTATAACCTCGTGTACTGCCAGCCCCAACCGTTGCGCCATTACATCTGGCGGCACGACGGGGACATAGGGTTCCAACTGCGCAATATCCGCCCGCACCACCTCATCTATGTGAAACATACCAGCACGCTCCTTCCTGCCCGGCACACTGCGCCAGGACACACACCCGCACATCAGCAGAGATACGTTCAATTTCCATCCAGGCGTCACCCCATTATAGCATGCCCAGGTGAATTGGAAAGAAACACCAGACCACGTCCATGATCATTCGCAGGAGAACAGGTGTGGCAGGGCAATGTATACTCTTCGTGCTCTTCGTGCTCTTCGTGGTTGCAGCCCGGCGCGGCCCTTTGCGCCTTTGCGCCTTTGCGTGAGGCTCTTCCCCCACTTGACAAGCAGGCTTCTTTTCCGCTACCATGCCCTATATGAAGCCAGATAACCTCTATCTTATTGGGCTTACGGGCAATATTGCCTGTGGCAAAAGCACCGTCCTGAAAACGCTTGCCGAACTCGGCGCAGCCACGCTCGACGCCGACCACGTGACGCACCAGTTGCAACAACCCGGCATGCCGGTCTACCTGGATATTGTCGCCACATTTGGCAGCGATATTCTCACCGCGCCTGATGGCCCCATAGACCGCCGCAAGCTGGGCGCACGTGTCTTCAACGATGCGGCCGCGCTGCGACAGCTTGAGCAGATTGTGCATCCTGCGGTTCACCAGGAAGTTATCTCCTGGCTGCACCAGACCGCGCAGAACGCTGCCGCCCAGGTTGCGGTGATAGATGCGATAAAGCTGCTGGAGGCGGGCTGGAAGCAACACTGCAATGCCGTCTGGGTTGTAACCTGCGATGCGGAGCAACAGTTGCAACGTCTGATGCACAACCGCAACATGAGCGCGGAAGAGGCCCGCCAGCGTATCGCAGCGCAGCCACCGCAGGCGCACAAGGTCGCGCAGGCGGATGTTATCATCACCAACACGCGCACGCTGGCAGAGACGCGGGCGCAGGTGGAGGCCGCCTGGCAAAAGGTGAGAGCGTAGGAGCGTCGGAGCGTCGGAGCGTCCAGGCGTCGAAGCGTCCAGGCGGTACCACGAAATACGCGACTCCCACGGAAAAATTCATCTGCTCTTTGTAGCCGCGGTATTCAACCGCGATTTGTGCTCTATCACTACCTTTGCAGATTTTCGGACTTCAACCGCCAGGAACGCCAGGAACGCCAGGAGGAGCAAATTTTCAAGGTACGTTTTTGCTGTTTCTCATTATCTTCAGGTTGACAGAACAAGAAAACGTGCAAGGATAGTGATCCATGTGAACATGAACATTTGCGCGGAAAACCAGGCTTGACGGCTCCGTATTTTGAGCCTATAATAGCAATCGTGAACGAGAAAAAAGGGCGCAGGGGTGCGCTAACGCATTGGCAAGCCACAAACCCCGAATCGGAGCACCTTAAAAACTTGCTTTTTTCCCTTTTTTGCCCCCTGATCTGGCAGGGGTGCGATTCGGCCCTTTTTTAGCCCATTGCAAAGCGTCACAAAATGGGTACTGTCCGAAAGACCTAATCCCCCGTCGGGGATTGCGACAACCCATCCCACACCTGGATAACCGTGTACGCCGTCTCATCGGTCCGAAAGACCTAATCCCCCGTCGGGGATTGCGACAAGTAGACAACCTTATCCCCCTGCTGAAACTCTCCCTTCGTCCGAAAGACCTAATCCCCCGTCGGGGATTGCGACGGTGCTGGTTGTTTCCACTCCCCACCAGGGGTGTAAGTCCGAAAGACCTAATCCCCCGTCGGGGATTGCGACCTGGCTCTGCCCGTATTCGGATGAATTCGTATTCTTCATCCGTCCGAAAGACCTAATCCCCCGTCGGGGATTGCGCGGGTCGGGGTTTGGCACCGCCAAACCCCTACGATGGTGGTACGGACGACCAGATTTCCCACTGGGGAGGGCAAGGGTAGGGGTTTGCCAGCGGCAAACCCCGATGCCCCGTCCTCACATGTGTAGACTTTTTTGGAAACTGCTTTGCAAAGCGGTTGCGAGATACGGTAGCAGCGGCTTTTAGCCGCTGTCGCCA
>CAYFVX010000688.1:0-3229 GCA_964346425.1 uncultured Chloroflexaceae bacterium
GTTTCAGCTCAAATGGTCTGTTTATAAAGTCACTGACAAATCGTGCATGCTCCCATTGAAACGTGAAACTTTGACGAGTAAACACGTTACACGTATTATAATACAAGGACCAGATTGCCGCCAGTGTACAGGCCAGGGCAAAGTCCGGGCAGGTTTCACCGCAAAGGCGCAAAGAGCGCAAAGATCCGGGCAGGAGGACAAAACCCATGTCAGACCAGAATCACCCCTCCCAGGAGGAGCAAGCACAAAAAGCAACACCTGACGATGCACAGCAGGAGCAAGCACAAAAAGCAACACCTGACGCAACGCAGGAAGAACAGCCACCAGCCGGGCAAGAAGAACCTCCTGCACAGCAGGAACAGGCCAGCCAGGAAGCCCCCGCGCCCATTGTTGCGGCTGCGCCGGAGAAGCCCACCCCACGCTTCCGCCTCACCTTCCCCCTCATCGGCATTGGGATGTCGGCCGGTGGGCTGGAAGCATTGGAGAACTTTGTCCGCCACCTGCCCACCGACCAGGGGCTGGCAATCGTCATTGTGCAACATTTGCAGCGCGAACGGCAGAGCAGCCTGCCCGATATCCTCCGCCGCGCGACTGCGCTACCAGTCACCGAGATAACCGATGGGACGGAAATCCAGCCCGACCATCTCTACACCATCCCGCCTGACCACGATCTGGTCTTGCAGATAGAACGCAACCGCGCATTGCTGCATATCACGCAGCCGGTCACGCCACCCCATACGCCGCTACCGATAGATACCTTCTTCCAATCGCTGGCCGAGAAGCTCGGCGACCAGGCTATCGGCGTTATCCTTTCGGGCACCGGCGGCGATGGCACCCGCGGACTGCGCACCATCAAAGAAAAAGGCGGCATGGTGATGGTGCAGACCCCCGATTCGGCAGCATTTGGCGGCATGCCGCAGAGCGCGATAGAGACCGATGTGGTGGACTATATCCTGCCTCCGCAAGATATGCCACAACAACTGCTGGCGTATATCCAGCGTGAATTTGCGCAGCGCACCTATTCGCCGGAACCACTGATTTCGCCCTCGGCCGTGGCGTTGCAAAAAGTGTTTATGCTGCTGCGGCGTCACACCGGCCACGACTTCTCGCTCTACAAAAAAAGCACCATCCTGCGGCGTATTGAGCGGCGGCTGACAGTCAATCAGATCCGCACGATTGAAGAATATGCGCAGTATATCGAGCGCAACGGGCTGGAAATGGAGCACCTCTTCCGCGAACTGCTTATCGGCGTCACCAGTTTTTTCCGCGATCCGCCCGCGTTTCATGTTATTGAGACGAAGGTGCTGCCACGACTGGTGAAGAATCATGCCCGCAATGTCCCCATTCGCTGCTGGGTGGCTGGCTGCTCCACCGGTGAAGAAGCCTATTCACTGGCAATCCTGCTGCGCGAATATCTGGATGCGCACAAGCTGGATGAATACGAGGTGCAGATTTTTGCTACCGATATAGACCCGCAGGCGATTGAAAAAGCCCGCGCTGGCCGCTACCCAGAAACTATCGCAGCCGATGTGACGACGGAACGGCTCAAACGGTTCTTTACCCGTGAGGATAGCACCTATCAGGTGAACAAACGCATCCGTGATATGGTCATTTTTGCCGTGCAGAGCGTTATCAAAGATCCGCCCTTCTCGCGCATTGACCTGCTCAGTTGTCGCAATCTGCTCATCTACATGGGGCCAGAGCTGCAGCGCAGAGTTGTGCCGTTGTTTCACTATGCGCTCAACACAGGTGGCGTTCTCTTTCTCGGCTCTTCGGAAAGCCTGGGCGAAATGGCTCCTCTGTTCGAAACGATTGACCGTACCTGGTCTCTTTTCGAGCGTTCCAGTGGCACACCGGCCGGGCAACAACGGTCGGTCAATTTCCCCATATTCACGCATGGCATGCCTGACCAGCCGTCGGAAGAACAGACTGCGAGTAGCACTATCAACTTGCGGACCATTGCCGAGCAGTCACTGATCCATCGCTATGCGCCTTCCTGCGTGATTATCAATGAGCAGGGCGATATTTTTTATGCGCATGGGCACACCGGCAAATTTCTGGAGCCAGCCATTGGCGAGTTTAGCTCCAATATCTTGCGCATGGCCCGCGAAGGGTTGCGCTTGGCCATTACCACTGGCCTGCGCCGCGTCGCGGCCACGCGGAGAGAGGTTATCTACCACAGCGTCCAGGTGCAGAGTAATGGCGAGAAGACCCTTATCAACCTGGTCTTTGAGCCACTTGCCGAGCACAATCTCATTCTGGTCACCTTTGAACCAGTGCCGCCCCCCCCCGCAATTCCGCCCGATGTCGCAAAAGACCAGAAAGAGGATCCGCGGGATGTCCGTATCCGCCAACTGGAGCAGGAGTTGCAATCGGTGCGCGAGTATCTGCAAACAACGACCGAAGAACTGGAAACCTCGAATGAGGAGGTCAAGTCGTCCAACGAAGAGTTGCAATCAGCAAACGAGGAGTTGCAGAGCACCAATGAAGAACTGGAAACCTCGAAAGAGGAATTGCAATCGGTCAATGAGGAGCAGGAGTCCGTCAATGCCGAATTGCGCGACAAGATCGAAGAATTGAACCGCGTCAACAATGATCTCTCCAATCTGCTCGCCAGTATCGATATCGGCACGGTCTTTCTCGACCTGGAACTGTGTATCAACCGTTTCACGCCGGCGGTGAAGAACATTATGCACCTGCGCGAGGCAGATATTGGCCGTCCGCTCAATGAGGTGGTGACTACGATTGACATAGACTTGAGCCACGAGGCACAGTATGTGCTGGAGAGACTGGTGCCAATCACGCAGGAAGTCTTGACCAGGCATGATGAATGGTATCAGATGCGTATCATGCCCTACCGGACCACCAATAACTTCATTGAGGGGGTCATAATGACCTTCGCCAACATCACGCAACAGAAGCAGGCGCAGGTCCAGATACCGCGGTTGCACTACATCGTTGAGCACAGTCCGCTACTGGTGCTGATCCTCGATGCGCAGGGGTGTGTGGAGTATGCCAATCCACAGGTATATGAGCTGACTGCGCTGAGTGAGCAAGCGGTTATTGGACACACCATACAGGAGTTGCTGGCTGAGCAGGACCCCGCGGCAACAGACACGTTTGCAACGGCATGGGAGCAAATGCAAGCGGGGCAGGAGTGGCAGGGTGAGTGGGGATTGCTGGGCAAAGCGAGCGAGCGGCTGCCGGTGCTGGCCCATCTGCTGCCAAT
>CAYFVX010000689.1:0-3221 GCA_964346425.1 uncultured Chloroflexaceae bacterium
CTTTGAGGATGAGCTCGCCTGCCCGATAAGCGTGCGAGGTTGCAGGGGAGGAAGATGGCATGTTCAGGTACGCAGGAAGCATGGATATGCTCAGAAAAAACAGTAACAAAGAAAAAAAGTGTTTCATAGGAGAAATGTATGTGTCAGGCGGAAGTGGTTTCTTCCGTTCCTTTCTGGTACTTCATGAATCTGCCAGCAGATAGAGCAATGCCATACGCACAGCAATGCCGTTGGTTACGTAATCTTCAATCTCGGCCTGATGGGTCACGAAAAAATCCGGTGCAAGAATACCACCCTCCAGATATTCAGGCGCAAGAATAAGCAGATGCTTTTTGGCTCGCACCAGTCGCTCATTCGTCAATCTATACAGTTCACTGAACTCTTGCAATGAAGGCAAAACGCCATCTGCATAATACTGCGTCGAGACTGGCAATACTTTGATGACATTGACGTCTTCGATGGCTTCTTCAACCTGGTGGGTGATGCGAATATCAGGCCAGGTTTTTTTCCAGAACTTTGTGGGCCCCAGAAGTGGTGGGGGCGCACAGAGTGTCACACGGGCATTCATCCTGGTCAACCCCCAGAGGCAGGAGCGGGCTGTGCCACTACATAATATATCCCCCATAAGGACGACCTTGTTGCGTTCCACCCGTTCCAGATGCTCGCGAATGGTAAACAGGTCCGTCAATGCGCCGGCCGGGTTTGCATGGCTCCCATCGCCAGCATTTATCAAGGAACTAGTGAGGTATTCTGCCAGTTGATAGGGAACACCGGCATACGCATGTTGCAAAACGACCACGTTCGCGCGAATGGACTGGATCTTCCGTGCCAGCTCTGTGATGCTATAGGTCTGAGTTGTATTTCCCCCTTGCTCTCCAATCTGGAGCGTTATCAGATTGGCGGAGAGGGCACTGGCGGCCATTTCAAAGGCAATACATGTTGTGTCGTTCTTATCATACGCAACCAGGGCAACCGTTTTGCCGCGCAGAGTTGGCACCTGCCGAATATCACGGGAGAGGATTTCCTTCATCGTTTCGGCTGTGTTCAAAACTTCTTCAATCTGGTTTCGTTGAAACGTATCCAGGTCAAGAACGTGACGATGAAACCCACCTGATTCTGGAAGCATCTGCATATTTCTACTCTTATAGTCTTGCTCTGCCCGGATTATGCGTCAGGGCGAACAATGATAACTTCATCCTCCATGCCATCCACCTCTTGCAGATGAACCTCGATGTGCTCATTTCTTGAGGTAGGAACGTCCCGCCCGACAAAATCGGCACGCACAGGTAATCCGTGATGCCCCCGATCAATAAGAACGGCCAGTTGGATACCTTCAGGGCGTCCTATGCTGAGCAACGCATTCAACGCCGCATGGACTGTTCGACCAGTATAAAGCACATCATCTACCAGCACAACAATGCAATCTGCCAGATCTTCGGGGATACTGGTATGATGCACCAGCGGGGCGGATGAGCGCAGGCTCCCTTCATCGCCGCCGATAGATGTATCGAGTTGACCGACCTGCACCGTCTGTCCTTCTATCTCAAGCAAAAAGTCGGCGAGACGTTCAGCCAGCAGGTGCCCACGCTGACGTATGCCGACAAGAATGACCTGCTGTATGCCTTGATTGTGCTCGGTGATTTCATGGGCCATACGTATCAATATTCGGCGGATGTCGCCCGCATTGAAAATTTGCTTTGTTTGTTTTGGGGACGGCCTCATGCGTTTCCTCGCTTCTCTTTATACGGATACATACGCGAAAATTCCCTCTTTCACTATCCTTACACTTTTTCTTGTTCTGTCAACCTGAAGATGATGAGAAACAACAAGAATTCACAGTGAAAAAAAAGGCACCTCCTGGCGTTCTTGGCGTTCTTGGCGGTTGAAGTACGCAAATCTGCAAAGGTAGTGCTCTTTCCTATTCTACGTGTGCCGAATGTTCACGAACAATCTGGACTCCTGAACTGGTGCCGAGGCGATTGGCACCCGCTTCCACCATTGCCTGCGCATCCTGCAAAGTGCGGATACCCCCGGACGCTTTGACGCCTCTGGATGGACCAACGATCTGCCGCATGAGGGTAACATCAGCGAGCGTGGCACCACCAGACGAAAAGCCCGTGCTGGTTTTAACAAAATCGGCACAGGCGGCAATTGCCAGCAGACAGGCCGCTATCTTTTCCTGGTCATCGAGCAGTGCTGTTTCCAGGATAACTTTACCTCTGCTTCCTTGCGCATGACAGGTTGCCACGACTTGATGGATGTCGTCAAAGACCTCCCGATACTGCTGCGCTTTGAGTTGCCCTATAGGGAGCACCATATCCACTTCACTGGCTCCATTCTGGCACGCCTGACGAGCGGCAAACACTTTTGTCTCGGTGGTAGTTGCTCCCAGGGGAAAGCCAACAACCGTGCAGACTGCAACTGCACTCCCAGCCAGCAACTGCGCACTGTACGCGACATAGCATGGATTGACGCACACGCTGGCAAAGTGATGCTCTCGTGCTTCCTTGCAGAGAGTCGCAATATGCGCCGGCTGGGCCTCTGGCTTGAGCAAAGTATGGTCTATGATGTGGGCAAGGTTCTGTGAAATATCTGGCCTGGATGGTGTGGAGGGACGCGTTCCGGGTGTATCACCGGTCGTTTCGGCTGCCCACTGTGGGAGGATATCTGCCAGTTCGGGTACTTTTCGCAATTTGCTGGCAATATGTTGGATTTGTTCAAGCATAGCGATACCATTGTACCATTACAAAGATTTGTTTGGGCATTGCCCCCCTCAACGAGGTTCACCTGTTGAGCATAGGCGTCAACGTAACGGGTATTCCACCGCGCTTTCACCCTCTCCCCAACCCCTCTCCCATCCAGGGAGAGGGGCTTCCGGCACCCCTTCCCATGCCCATTAAGCTAACGCTTTTTTCTCTTTGGGGCGCAGCCCCAGGTCCCTTTTTGTTTTGTATTTTTTGCGGGGTAGCACCACAGAATACCGTGGAGCATCCTCAACGGAGTTGACCCAGGGGAGCGTGAGGGGACGGCGTCCCCTCGCAACCCCATTCTGGTGGGGTGTGTGCGTTTTTCGACGAAGTCGAAAAACGCACACACCCCACGGTAAAATCCCGTCCACGATGTTTCGTGGTGCTACCGATTCATGCGACCATGCAAAAAATCCACTTTGGCATTGTTCTGCCGAATACATCGTTTCGTCCATTTGCGCAAATGGACAAAGT
>CAYFVX010000690.1:0-3219 GCA_964346425.1 uncultured Chloroflexaceae bacterium
ACGGGGTCTGGGGTCCGCACATGTGGAGACTTTTTCGCGGGCAAAAACCCCGTTGGGAATCGTAGCCGCGGTTTGTAACCACGGAATCTGCCCGTCTATCCGTTTCTTTCGTGGCAAAACCCACCCGGCTGCTGCGCGGTGGGTGCATCACCTGGCGGGAGATCCAGCGGCTCCAAGACTCTGTTGGTAAAGTCCCTCCAAGCTCTGGAAACGCAGGCGTCTTGCTTGCCCCGGACAGGGGTTTGGCACCGCCAAACCCCTACCTTATCACCCAAAACACATGGACCAACAGAGTCTCCAAACCGCGGCTACGATTGCCCACGGGGTTCTTGCCATCAAAAAAATCTCTACCCATATTCGTGGTATTCGTGCTATTCGTGGTTCCAATCCTACCCGAACCTTTGCGTCTTTGCGCCTTTGCGTGCGGCCCTGCCCCACGTCTGAACAGATACTCTTTGAGCTGATTTTGCTTCCGGGAACAATTCTTTGCTATAATTCCATTGACGGTCGGCTAAACAGGTCTGCCCCTGCATATCGTTTGGATATTCAGCAACCTGTGACCAGAACAACCCATTCCAATGGCAGGATACCGTTCATTCAGTGGAACCGAGATCGAAGTGGAAAGCAGGACTTGCCGGTCATGGCTTTGTCCCGCAAACAATGAATCAGGAGGAACAGAAGCATGGCAGATACAGACCAGATGCGGGTGACAGCCCTGGAACAAGAACTCGCCGCAGCACGTGCAGAGATCGAGACCCTACGCCAACGCCTTACCGAGACCACTGAGAACACAGAAGCCCTCTACGAACTCTTGCACCAGGCACCCATCCCCATCTCCATCATGCACGGGCCAGAGCACATTGTGAGCTTCTCCAACGAAGCAAACTGCCAGGTCATTGGGGTGGAATCAACGCAGATGATTGGTCTGTCCGTCCGCGAAGCGTTCGCAGACAGAGGGTATGAGCCATTGTTTGCCCTGCTCGATCAGGTTTATACCACGGGCGTACCCTTTCAAGGCGAATCGCCGCCAGCCCCCTTTGATCGAAATGGCAACGGGACGTTGGTACCGACGGTCTTCAATACCCTCTATTACCCCTCACGCAATACCGAAGGGCACATCACCGGCGTTATGTGTGTGGCAACCGATGTGACGGACCAGGTGGCACAGTCGCTTATCCAGGCAGCCCAGGCCGTCAACTTGCTCGGCGCACAGGTGATGCTCACGGGCATTCAACCGCAAATCGCGCAAACGCTGGTGCATCTGGGAATTGACCTGAGTGGCTTCATCACCCGTGGCAGATTGCAGGCCGGTATAGCCACGGCTATAAGGGGGACATCGGCGTCAACTTAGCAGTCCAGGTCCTCTCGCAAAGGCGCAAAGACGCAAAGGTTCGGGCAGGAACCACGCATACCACGAATTGATGGGTTCGTGCTATGCGTGGGTTCCTGCCCATCCCCATTGCCACATACAGACACATGCAAAACAGGGTACAATACCAACAAAGGCAAGCAACAGATCAACAGCAAGGGGAACTTTTCCATGTCAGACAGCAAAAACGACCGGATAACAAAACTGCAGGAAGAAATCGCAGCCATGCACCAGCATATGCAAGAACTGGAAGCATACATTACCCAGAAACAACAACGCAAAGATGACACCCGCACCATCCTGGATAGTGTCTATGACGCGGTCTTTATTCACGACCTGGACGGTACCTTGCTGGATGTCAACCAGCGCGTGCTCGACATGTATGGCGTTGAGTATGCGCAGGTCTTGCAACTCTCCATCGCAGAAGACCTCTCCGCGCCCGACAACCCCATAGAAAACCTTGCGCACATCTGGCAGCAGGTTGCCAATGGCGAACACATGCTGTTTGAATGGAAAGCACGCCGTCCGTCGGATGGCTCGCTGTTTGATGCGGAAGTCTTTTTGCGCAAAGTCACCTTGAACGACCAGGTACGAGTGCTGGCAACCGTGCGCGATATAACCCGCCACAAAGAGCAAGAACGCCAAATGGCCCTGTTCAAAACGCTGGTTGACAACGCCACCGATGGCATCGCCGTCGCCGACCTGAACGGTACCCTGACCTATGTCAACGAATCCTATAAAGCCATGCATGGCTACGACGATTACACCGGCAAAGCGGTCACCGAGTTTATTGCCGAAGAAGACCACACAAAGACAAAGCAGTTGTTAGCAGACGTACAGGAGCATGGACAAGCGCAGTTGGAAATGCAGCGTAAGCGGCAGGATGGCAGCCGTTTCCCCACGCAAAACGCCGCCTTCCTTATCTATGACCCGCAGGGCGAGGCGCAGGCGATTGCCGCCATTGTCCACGACATAAGCGAAGTTCGCCAGGCAGAACACGCACTACACCTGTACAAAGAAGTGATTGAAAACGCACCGGATGGCATCGCTCTGGCAGATACCGATGGCTATATCACCTATGCCAACCCTGCCTACAACCGCTTGCTCGGCTATGAGAATGCCGTTGGCCTGCATCATATGGATATTACGCCGGCGGATGAAGCATCGCGCATGCAAGAGGTTGGACAGCACATCTTTCAGGAAGGATTCTGGCAGGGCTACTACTCCTACCAGCGCAAAGACAGCAGTACCTTCACCGGTCACCTCTCAACCTTTGCTATCAACACCCACGAGGGCGAAACAACAATCATCGGTGCGATTACCCGCGATGTTACCGCAGAACTACGGGCGGAAGAAGAACGCAGAGCTTTGCAACAACAGGTCATTGCTGCTCAGCAAACAGCTATTCGCGAACTTTCTACCCCACTCATTCCACTCTCCGATAATGTCGTGCTGATGCCGCTGGTTGGTTCGCTGGATACGCAGCGAGTCAATCAGGTGATGGAGACCTTGCTGGAAGGCATTGCCGCGTACCAGGCCGATATAGCGATTGTGGATATCACTGGCGTGTCGGTGGTGGATACGCAGGTGGCGAACGCGCTGGTGCAGGCAGCCCAGGCCGTGCAACTGCTGGGCGCACAGACGATACTGACGGGCATTGGCCCCGCGATGTCGCAATCGCTGGTACATCTGGGAGCCAATCTGCAAAGCATCATCACCCGTGGCCGCCTGCAAAACGCGGTCGAATGGGCGTTGGGACGGTAGGGGTCTGGGGGGCATAAGCACGAACTTAAGAGGTATTGAGGCATAGGGATGTCTCCTTTATCTCCACGTCTGCCCCCCCTTCCCCC
>CAYFVX010000691.1:0-3219 GCA_964346425.1 uncultured Chloroflexaceae bacterium
CTTGCAGACGCGGAAAAAACGTCACAAGTGGGCAGATCCAGCGGTTCAAAACCGCGGCTACGATTCCCAACGGGGTTCTTTTCCTCGAAAAAGTCTCCACATGTGAGGGGTTGGGGAGAGGGTGAAAGCGCGGTGGAATACCCGTTACGTTGACGACTATGGGATACTCCCCCCCTCGCAAACTGATTCCGGGAGAATCGCCAATCGTCCATCCATCCCACTATCCCCAGTCTCCCATCTGAGATATACCGTTCGCCATCCACTGGCGGCACTTGAGCAACACACACAGGAGAGAGAGCTATGAGTGGCAATATTCAACGTATCAAGCGCTTACAGGATGAAAATAAACGCTTGCATCAACGTATTGCAGAGCTTGAACAAACCGTCTCTGAACTTGGAGCGAAACTTTCAGAGGAACGGACATTGCGCCAATATGCAGAGCAAAATGCAGAGAACAAGCTCTATCACGAGCTTTTTCGGCAACTTCCGATACCCATTGTGGTCTATCAGACAGATGGGCTGCTGGTAGAAATTAACCCCTCCAATGAAAAGCTGATCAATACCCCCCGTGAGACGCTCATCGGTACCTTCAACATGTTTGAAGACCAGGAGGCATTGGACAAGGGACACATTGAGCATTTTCGGCGTGCGACAAAGGGCGAAACTGTCAGAATGCCACTCACCTCCTACGATACCACCCGCGCCGGGTTGCACAATCGCCGCGATGACCGCGTTATCTGGACAGAAAGCACCTACGTTCCTCTTTATGATACGACGAATGGAACCATTCGCTATGTGGCAGAACTCAACCAGGAAGTAACCAACCGCGTGCATGCTATGCAAAAACAACAACAGAGTGAAGAGCACTTGCGCAAGATTATTCAAACCATGCCGGTGCTGGTTATTGCCTTTGATGATGCGGGTAATGTGATTGTCTGGAATGATGAATGCGAACGGGTGACCGGCTACTCGGCAGCAGAAATTGTCAACAACCCGCATGCGCTGAACCTGCTCTATCCCGACAAAAAAGAACGTGAGCATATGCTGGCGTTCTGGAAGCAAAACAAGAGCGATTTTCGCGGCTGGGAACTGGAGGTATGCTGCAAAGATGGCAGCAAGCGCACGGTTGCGTGGTCCAGCATTTCAGATAGATTTTCCATTCCTGGCTGGGCCGTGTGGGGAACCGGCGTTGATGTTACCGACCGCAGACATGTGGAAAAGGAGCTGCGTAAATCGTATGATGAGCTGGAGAGCCGCGTGCAGAAGCGCACCGCGCAGTTGACGGAAATGAACTCTATCTTGCAAACAGAAATTGCCGAACGCAAAAAGGTCGAAGATGCGCTACGGATTAACGAAGAGCGGTATGAGCGAGCAGTCAAAGCGGCAAATGTGGGGGTATGGGATTGGGACCTGACCACAAACTCTATCTACCTGGCTCCTAATCTGAAAGCCTTGCTTGGCTTTGAAGACCACGAGATTTCAGACGACATTAACGAATGGGCAGGGAATGTGCATCCGGATGACGAGGAGATGGTTATGCAGGCGGCAACGGCCCATATCAACGGCGAAACGCCGATTTATGAGGTTGAACATCGCATGCTGCATAAAAATGGTAGTGTCCGCTGGTTTCTGGTGCGCGGCGTGGTTATCCGCGATAGCAATGGGAAGCCCGTGCGCATGTCTGGTACCGATAGCGATATTACCGAGCGCAAAAAAATGGAAGATGCGCTACGCAAGAGTGAAGAACGCTATCGGCTGATTTCGGAACTCATCTCTGATTATGCCTATGCATTGCAGGTTGGTGATGATGGAACGTTGACGCAGGAGTGGGTCTTCAGCGAAGCCTTTACCCGCACGACCGGTTTTATGCAACAAGAGGTCTTGCAACAAGGCGGTCCGAGCAGTATCATGTATCCTGAAGATGTTTCGGCAATTGAAGAACATCGAGACCAACTGCTCAAAGGGCATAAGCATGTGTGCGAGTTTCGCATCAAAACACGCGATGGCCTGACCCGCTGGCTTTCTGACCACGGGCAACCCGTCTGGGATGCGGAGAAAGGGCGGGTAGTGCGTATCTACGGGGCTATCAAAGACGTTACCGAGCGACGTATGGCGGAAGAAGCTCTGCGCGAGAGCGAAGAACGGTATCGTTCCATCATCACCACGATGAACGAGGGGGTTATTTTGCACGATAAAGATGGGGCTATTCGTGAATGGAATACGAGAGCCAAGAATATGCTCGGCCGCACCACAGAAAAGCTGCTGGGGCAGACTTCGGTTGACTCCAACTGGCGTGCGATCCATGAGGATGGCAAACCCTTCGCAGGCATCAATCATCCATCGCTGGTTGCATTGCGCACCGGTCGTCCCTGTTCCAATGTCGTCATGGGCATCTACAAGCCGGATGGTTCGTTGACCTGGATACTGGTCAATGCCCAGCCAGTCTTCTGTGACTCAACGCCTGCCCCCTGTGGAGCAGTGACGACCTTTACCGACATTACGCAACTCAAGCAGGCTGAGGAAGCCCTGACGAAAGCCTACACCGAACTGGAAATCGCTACCGAAGAGCTGGCCCGTAGCCGTGATTTGCTTGGCACACTGTTTAATGGCTTGCCGGATGGGTTGGTTTTGCTTGACCGCAATGGCTCTATTCTGGCGGTCAACCAGGCTATCGCCAATATTCTGGGCTATGAGCCAGATACGTTACTCAACCGATCCTGGAAGAAATTATGTCGGGAAGTGAAACCACCCTTCCCGGTGATTGAACTGGTGGAACAAACTTTGCAAGATGGTGATATTCACCGCCGCCGCGAGCGATATATCGGAAGAGACCAGCGCACCGCCCGCGTGCTGGATATTCAAACCTTGCCCATTACTGGCTCGCAGGATACGATAGACCAGGTGGTCGTGCATATTGTTGACGTCACCGAGCAGTTGACGCTGGAAGCTATCGCTATTCAGCATGAGCGATTGGCAGCCAGTGGTGCGCTGGCCGCTACTGTGGCGCACGAAATCAATACCCCCTTGCAATCTATCAATCATTGTCTCTTTCTGGCCTATGACCCGGCCGATCCGCAACGCGATTCCTACCTCACGATGGCACGGGAAGAGATTGCCCGCATCAGCAAGATAGTCCGCCAGTTGCTCGACCTGCATCGGCCGACATCCGCGCAAGCTGCACCGATCTGGAAGCCGAGCAGGATGCCCTGCTTCACCCAC
>CAYFVX010000692.1:0-3215 GCA_964346425.1 uncultured Chloroflexaceae bacterium
ACACTGATAATTTGCACGCAGGGGGTCAGGGGTTCAAGTCCCCTTCGCTCCACCAATAGAAAGCATTTTGTCAGGAGTACACTCCTGACAAAACACTCTTTTGACAACAACTTTGACAACACTTGACAACGCTACTCGACACGAGTGCGCAGGCCGTCTAGCAACGTTTGCATGATTTCGTGCGTTATTTCCAATGCACAGAACAGAGTCTCAGACGAATAGTGGTCAAGTTTGCCGTTCATGGCATCGTTATGACATTCGCCAGAGCACAGTTGCGCTATAATCTGGCTGGCTTCGTGCAATAGCTTTTCCATCGCTTCCGCTTCCACGTCGGGGGTGTGAACTGTGTTATTTGTACTCATACAGATTTTTTCCTGTTCTTTGGTACGTATGCTTCTATACGGGGCTTCGTACATACAGCCCCGTGTATGGTGTGGCGGTCTATTTCCAATCCATGCACGGGGTCATTTCGATTCAGGGTTAATAAGCCCTGTTATGTCTAACCTTCGCTTTTTTGCAAATTCCTTCAATGCGGACAACGGAATAATTTTACGCCTGGATACTGGACTTATCTCCTCGAAACCTAGCTCACCTGACTTCATCCAATTATGTACGGCTGTACGGCTCACGCGGAAGTATTCTGCTATCTCCCTGACAGTAAAAGTTTGCTCACTCACACACTCAACCTCCTTTCATTGGTCAGGGATATTGTAATCACAAGTTTTAAACTTGTCAATTAAAAAACAAGTTTACAAAAAAACGGGAAGAGAAGAGGAAACAACGTGAACTTGCGAAAAAAGGAGAAAATGATGAATAATCAGCAGCGAATGAGTGACACGGATCTTTCGGATATGCTTCTCAAGGTCGCCATAGAATTGATAGAAGGAAACCGCGTAAAAACTGACGACGGGTTAGCAGCACAACTGCTCTGGCGATCTATCGGGCTTAATTCTATGAATCAGGCTGCCTGGATGTGGCGAGCGAAAGTCATGCAAAACGAAGATGATAAGATTGAATGTTTAGAGAAAGTAGTCTATCTTAACCCAAACAATGATGCTGGTAAACGTGCTCAACGTGCTATAAACCAGATACGTCAGGGTCAAACCCCTATACCTCAAACAGTGGACTTGCTCAGAAAAAGATAGCGCAGATCATTACAGGATTTTCATATGCAATAGCCCTACATTCAAGTAGGGCTTTCTGGTGCGCTTTTTTTATTCTGTCAGTCTTCTTTTTCGTTCAATTTAATTTCGACACCCAGAAATGCATCCTCCTGCACCCCTGGTATCAGATGTCCATACAAATCCGATGTGACCGTTATGCGGCTATGGCCCAGCACGCTCTTGATAACATGCAGATTGACTCCCTGCGCAATCAAGAATGTAGCTGCTGTGTGCCGCAGGTCGTGAAAGCGGATGTCTGGCAACTCTGCCTTGCGCAAGAGAGACTTGTAATGTCGCACCAGATTGCGCGGATTGAGCGGGGTACCCCGTTCGCTCGGAAAGACCAGATTGTGTTCTTGCCAATCGGGGTTCTCTTCACGCTCCTGCTCCTGGCGCAGGCGGTGGTGCTGCAAGGACTCCAGCAGCACCGGCGGAAGCGGGAGTGTGCGCCTGCCTGCTCTGGTTTTGGACTGCTGGATGGTCAGGGTATGTCTATCCAGGTCTACATCTGCCCAGGTCAACGCAATGATTTCCCCCCGGCGCAGGCCCAGGCTGACGGCCAGCCGGTAGAGCGTTTCGAGCCGATGGCCGCGAATTGTATCCAGCAACCGTCTGGCCTGCGCAAAGGTCAGGGGTTCAACGGGATACTGCTCGTAACGGGGCAAACGCACCTGCTCGACGACATTGCATTGCGTGTCTCCCCACTTCACTGCCCAATTGAGCGCACGGCCCAGGACACTGACCGCATAATGCACCGTGCGTGCTGACAGGTCTTTGTGCTGGAGCGTTGCGATAAGGTGCTGCACATCCCGTGCAGTCAGACGGGTTAGCTGCATCTCCCCGATATGGGGTATCAGATGGCAACGCACAATATATTCGTAGCTCCCATAGGTACTCGGCTTGCACCCCTGTTCCACCGTTTGCAGCCACCCCTGCAAAAAATCCCTCACGGTCTGCATTCCTCGTTTCATGCTGCGCAGCTTCTCCTCTAGCTCTTCCTTCGTCTTTCCATAGAGATACTTCCGCTTACCGTCTATCGTCATGGTTGTTACCCATCTGCCATCTTTTCGTTGCGTTGGTTTCACGGGAAAGGTATGTATTATTCAAATCTGAAACACTCAGGGGATTATAGTTTCAGATTTGAAGTATGTCAAACACAAAAAAAACCTCCCGCAAAGGGAGGGAAGAGCAGAGCAGTTAGTGTTCCTGGCTATTTTTCTCCATTTCCTTGCTCCATAAGACGCTTGCCATAGGCAACCCACTGAGCAAGCAACTCCTGGTTATGCTGCAAGGCAAGAGTTACTTCCAGTGCTTCTACCACTTCCGCCGGGGCGTGTTGGGGAGTGGCTGGGGGTGGTTCAGAAATATTCTCATCCTTATCCCCTAATTCCAATAATAAACGCAATACCTCATCTGGGTTTCCCTCTACCACATGCACAAACCTGAGCAAAAGCGACCCACGGGTATCTATGGCACCTGTTTCAATACGAAAGACCTGTACATTGTTTGTACCAATCTGGTGCGCAACCTGATCACGCGAAAGCCCTTTGCCCTCGCGTAATCGCTTGAGATAGGCGCCAACTGCTTGCATGCTCATACCATTCATTATAGCCCCTTGTTTTCAATTTTGAAATAATCAGATATGAAGTAAAACCGTTGACACATTTCAGATATGAAATTATAATACTGACAGTACTTCAAATCTGATACGGAGGAAGCAATGATCCAACTCAAAAACTTTTGCAAGGTGCTGGAAAAATACCAGGATGAGATTTCCGCAGCGACCTACTGGCGATATCGGGTGGGGAAACTGCCGAAACCACTCCAATTCATCTTTGACCGCCCCGATCTTGCAATGGCACTGGCAAAAGATTCTAAGGCGGCGCAAAAAGCTGAAGCCTGAAACCCCGTGCTGGCAACACGGGGCAAAACGTTTTGGTTGAAACGCAAGCGGGGGATACAGGTATTATAGCACACAATTCCCAATATGTATCATATCTGAAATTCAAGGAAAAGCAGAGGAGGGATGACATGAAAGCACTATTGCAACAC
>CAYFVX010000693.1:0-3215 GCA_964346425.1 uncultured Chloroflexaceae bacterium
ATAGAAGAAACCTGGCGATTCTTGCGTTCTGCAATTGATGAGTGGCTACGCAGTCACGGGGGCATCCATAGTTCCGTCTCTTTCACGACAAAACCAGCCCGGCTGCTGCGCTGTGGATACTTCACATGAAGCGACCATTCCGCGGTTACAAAACGCGGCTCCATTATGCTGGTGCGATAGAGCACATTGCAGACGCTCATCACCCATCACTCATCACTCATCACTCGTCACTGGTATTACCCCTCGCACCCCGGTCTGTTGCACCGCTGCCGTAGCAGCACCAGCGAACGCTCCAGTAGCGGGTACATCTGGCGTGACTGGTAGGTGGGCAATCGCTCGGCATCCATGCGACCGGTATCTACGGCGATTTCCCAGCGTTTGCCCGCCACCGCATTCGGGATATAAAAACGAATAGCCTGATCGCTCGCATTGACGATCAGAAACAATACATCATCATGCACGCTCTGCCCATGTTCATCCCATTCCTCTATCGCCTGCCCATTGAGCAGCATGCCAATGCAACGAACCATTTCGCTGCTCCAGTCCTCATCCGCCATCTCGTAGCCATCCGGTCGCAACCAGAAGATGTCGTGAATATCCGTGCCGTGGGTGGGCAGGCCGCGGAAATACCGTTGCCGACGCAACACCGGATGGCGTTGTCGTAGCTTTATCATCGCACGCGTAAACTCCAGCATGGCGTGTCCGTAATCATCAAAGCTCCAGTGCAGCCAGCTAATCTCGTTATCCTGGCAATAGGCGTTGTTGTTGCCCCATTGCGTGCGGGCAAACTCATCGCCAGCCAGCAGCATCGGTACCCCCTGCGAGAGCAACAGAGTCGCCATCAGATTGCGCATCATGCGCAGCCGCAAGGCTCTGACCGCCGGGCTGCCGGTTTCCCCTTCAATGCCACAATTCCAGCTATTGTTGTGGTCGTCACCATCGTTGTTTTCTTCACCATTGGGGTAGTTGCGCTTTTCGTTGTAGCTGACCAGGTCGCGCAAGGTGAATCCGTCGTGCGCGGTGATGAAGTTGATGCTGGCAGTGGGGGGGCGTCCGCCATGTTCGTAGAGATCGCTCGAACCACTGAGCCGAAAGGCCATATCTGGCACCATGTTGTTATCCCCGCGCCAGAAACGACGCACGGTATCGCGGTATTTGCCATTCCATTCGGACCAGCCGGCGGAAAACCGCCCGATCTGGTAGCCATCAGGGCCCATATCCCAGGGTTCGGCGATGAGTTTGACCTGCGAAATCACCGGATCCTGTTGAATAATATCCAGGAAGGCAGAACGGCAGACATTCTCATATTCGCCGCGCAACAGCGTGGCAGCCAGGTCGAAGCGAAAGCCATCCACATGCATCTCGGTAATCCAATAGCGCAGGCTGTCCATGATAAGCTGGATGGTGCGCTGGTGGGTCATGTTGAGACTATTGCCGCAGCCAGTGTAGTCCATGTAGTAGCGTGGTTCCTGCTCCACGGTGCGGTAATATGCCATGTTGTCAATCCCACGGAGCGAGAGGGTGGGGCCAAGATGGTTGCCTTCACACGAGTGGTTGTACACGACATCGAGAATAACCTCAATGCCAGCCGCATGCAGTGCTTTGACCATCTCTTTGAATTCGCGCACCGTTTCACCCGGTGTATCCTGTTGGGAGCTATAGCTGATTTCCGGTGCGAAGTAGCTGAGCGTGCTGTAGCCCCAGTAGTTTGATAGCCCGCGGTCAAGCAGGAAGCTCTCGTCAATATGCTGATGCACGGGCAGCAATTCGACCGCTGTCACGCCGAGCGATAGCAGGTAGTCTATCACACATGGGTTTGCCAGCCCTGCATAGGTTCCACGCAGTTCTTCAGGCACGTCAGGATGCAACCGCGTGAACCCTTTGACGTGCAGCTCGTAGATAACAGATTTATGCAGCGGAGTAGCCGGCGGACGTTCATCACCCCAGTCAAACATTTCGTTGATGACGATGCAACGCGGTACATAGGGCGCACTATCCTGCGTATCAAAAGCAAGGTCTTGCAGATCATCGCCCAACTGGTAGGCAAAGACGGCACTCTCCCAGTTGATTTTGCCTGTCAATGCGCGAGCATAGGGGTCTATCAGCAATTTATGTGGGTTGAAGCGTAGCCCCTTTTCGGGTTCGTATGGTCCATGCACACGATAGCCATACACCTGACCCGGACGCAGGTCGGGCAGATAGATGTGCCAGACGCCGCCGGTTTTTTCTGGCATGGCGATACGGACCGTTTCATAGGGGGCATCCACAGAGGCAAACAGGCATAATTCGACATAGGTCGCTTGCTCGGCAAAGAGCGCAAAGTTGATGCCACGTCCATCCCAACTGGGACCCAGCGGGTAGGGTTTGCCCGGCAATATAGTTATCACGGGGGTCGCAAGCTCGTCCCCGTCACTCATGATGACACCACTTGCGTAAGGGAAGATAGTGTCGGGCCAGCGGGTTTTGCGGTCATAGCGTGCGCCGCGCAGGTCGGCATATTGCAGGTTGACTTCGCTCAGGTCGGCCCCGCGGATAATGGCGCAGGAGAGGTTGGCCCCTTGCAGGTTGGCCTGCGAAAGTTTCGCCCCTTCGAGACAGGCGTGGCTCAGGTCGGCCTGTTGCAGGTCGGCCTGTTGCAGATTGGCTGCGGTCATGTTAGCGCGATGCAGGTTGGCCTGCTGAAAATTCGACCGGGAGATGTTTGCCTGCGTCAGGTTTGCCGCTTGCAGGTCCGCTTCGTTCAAGTTTGATTCGTGCAGGTCTACCTTTTCCAGCGAGGCTTCCTCCATGCAGGCACGTGTGAGGTTGGAGTGGCTGACATTGGCTTCGTTGAGATTGGCGGCTTGCAGCGTTGCTTCCTGCAAGTCTACTTCATACAGCGAAGCCTTGCGCAGATCGGCCGCGCTCAGGTTGGCGTGCGAAAGTTGGGAGCGGCTGAGGTTGGCTCGCTGGAGGTTGCTCTGGCTGAGGTCGGCATGCTGCAGATTGGAGCGATGGACATCTGCTTCCTGGATGTTTGCCCGACTGAGGTCGGCACCACGTAAATTCAGTTGCGAAAGGTCAAGGTTTTGAAGATTACTACCGCCAAGTTGTACGGACGTTCCCTGCTCATCGAGAAGATGGAAAATGCGCTGTCGGGATAGTTTCGTCATAACAAGATTTGTTCCTTACGTGTGCTGGTATGATACGATATTCGGTCGAGTGATGAGTAAAAC
>CAYFVX010000694.1:0-3215 GCA_964346425.1 uncultured Chloroflexaceae bacterium
GGTCCATTGATCGGAGAGTCCCTCCATCTGCAACAAATCAGCTTCAAAATCCTTCCGAGCCTCTTCATACGAAATACGGTATTCTTCTTCTCCCAACACCAGATAGCTATGGATATTGGAACGCATTTTGAGCAAATTGGCCCGTGCGCTTGCAGAGGCAAGCGCAGTCGGCATACGAAGCGCGTTGGAACGGCTGATGCTGTCAATCGCCCGCTGACTACTCACATAACTCAAACCGGTGACGAACAACGTCAGGACAACCAGCAGCGTAAATCCGATAGTCAGGCGGCTACTTATCGAAAACTTATTGAGGAAACGTGCTTCTGACCACCGGGCAAAACCATGCGGTTTGCTTGATGGATACCTCTTGATTTTTTCTGGAGAGGAAGACATATCAGCCATGCTCCCTGGCCTTTCTCGTTCCTGAAACCCAGGCTCCTGGAGACAAAACCGCCACCAAGACAAAAGTGCTTTATTTTCTGCCCTTGAGGAAATAGGTTTTCATTTTCCCCATACCTTTGACATCCATCAAGCCTCGTGCCTCAAAAATAAATGAATCCTGGAGCCGTTCATAGACTCGTTCTGTCGTCTGAATACATCCTGCCAGCCCGGCATTTTCCATTCGGCTGGCAATGTTGACCGTGTCCCCCCAGATGTCATAGATAAACCGATTCTGCCCAATGATACCAGCGACCACTGGCCCACTATTCATACCGATACGCATATTGAAATGAAGCTCGTGCTCCATCTCTTCCATACAAAAACAGGCTATGGCCTCTTGCATATCCAGAGCCATATCTGCCACGGTAGCAACATGTTTTGGACAGGGAACAGGTATTCCACCAGCAACCAGGTAGGAGTCCCCTATGGTTTTAATTTTTTCCAACCCATAGCGTTCTACCAGCCGGTCGAAGATAGAGAAAATTTCATTGAGCAAACTGACCAGTTCTACTGGTGGCAGCGTATTGGAAAGCCGGGTAAACCCCACAATATCAGCAAACAAAACGGTTGCATCCTGAAAATGGTCGGCAATAACCTGTTCGCCTTGCTTCAAGCGTTGGGCAACGGGAGCCGGCAGAATACTGAGCAAGAGCCGCTCAGACTTGTGCTGCTCTATCTCCAACTGTTTGAGATAGGCCTGTTCCTGATCACGCAATCGCTTCTTTTCCAGGCTGGCATCAATACGTGCTTTCAACAGGACGGGGTTGAAGGGCTTGAAGAGATAGTCTTCTGCACCAAGTTCAATGCAACGGACCACGCTCTCAATATCGTCCACGGCGGTAATCATCACCACCGGAATATGCCGCAGCATTGCGTCCTGTTTGAGTTGGGCGAGAACTTCATACCCATCCATTTCTGGCATCATAATATCCAGCAAGACCAGATCGAGATTGTGGATGCGCATCGTTTCCAACGCCTGCCGTCCATTATCTGCCAGCAAGACCGCGTGTCCTTGCTGCTTCAACATACGAGCAAGCAGATACCGATTGATTTGATTATCTTCAACTATAAGAATTACTGTCTGATAGGTATTCGTCATGGTCATGGTTTGTTTCCTGTGTCTGGAGCAATGTTCTGGCCGGAAGAAACACGCGAAAACAGCTCCCCTTACCTATTGTACTGGTCACTTCAATATGCCCCCCCATCAATGAACAAAGACGACGAGTAATTGCCAACCCCAGCCCCGTGCCACCATACTTGCGCGTGGTGGAATCATCTGCCTGCATGAAGGATTCAAACAGATGCTCCATTTGCTGCTGGCCCATTCCGATACCGGTATCTGCAAGCTGAAAGACTAACCAGTCTCCTTTATAGACACTATCGTTGCCAGAAACACGAACGTGGTCGGTGGGCATACGGTTTTCCAGAGATGCACGGGTTCCCCGTCCAATAGTGAATAAGATGGTTCCTTGTTCCGTAAATTTGGCAGCATTGCTCAACAGATTCAGGAGGATTTGCCGAATCTTGGTTTGATCGCCAAACATCGTGCCAATGTCATCGTCCCAGGACACATGCAAGGTGTTGGCATTTTTTTGCACGAGTGGCTCGGCAGTGCGCAAAACCGTTTGCACCAGCGTTGCTATTTCAAATGTCTCCGGAAAGAGTTTCATTTTGCCTGCTTCAATCTTGGAAAGATCAAGCAAGTCGTTAATGATGGAGAGCAAATGATTCGCTGCACTCTGAATTTTTTCCACATCTGCCACAACATCGGGGTTGTTATGAGCAGCAGAAAGGTCGCTTTGCATATCCTCTTGAATCATCTCACAATACCCAATAATAGCATTGAGCGGGGTACGAAGTTCATGGCTCATATTTGCAAGAAACACGCTTTTGGCATGGTTGGCAATCTCAACCGTTTCTTTTGCCCTTTGCAATGCCTCTTCTGCTCGCTTCCGTTCGCGAATTTCTTGTTGGGCAGAAGCATAGAGATTCGCATTATCCAGAGCAATCGCAACAAGACGGGCAAACTGGAGCAGCCAATCAACATCTTCATCCGTAAATGAACGGCGAGAGGACACATCAAACGCCAGGCCAATAACTCCAACCACCTGGGAATCGGTCAGGAGCGGCACGCCCACCGCAGCCCCAAGCTGGCTAAATCTGAAATCGGACACCCGACCCATCCAGGTATTGTAGTTGTCAATCACCAGTGGCCGACCTGTCTGCCACACCGTTCCCCCCAATCCTTCACCCTTTTTCACACGAAACCCAATCTGTTCTTTCAAGATGCCAATACCAACTTTGATTTCCAATTCATTTCCATCAGGCGTCGGCAAATACAAATATCCATTGGGCGCATCCGAAAGCCTGGCTGCACGTGACACAACAAACTCTAGCAACTCAGAAATGTCGAGACGGTTCATCAACGCCAGCGTAGTTTCATGCAGAGCCAGAAAATACTCATTCTGTCGCCGTAATTCCTGTTCAACCCGTTCACGCTCAATGATGTGCAAACGAAGTTGCTTGTTAATCTTCTGAAGCGTTATTGACCCATCCATCATGATACATACCTGCCTTCAGAGCTAGAACATTTTTCCGCCCGGTGTTGTCTGATGATTTCTGCGGCAAACTTCTTTTCTGGATATTCGTTCAGGCGGGCGGAAGAAGCCTGCTATGTTAGCTGCAATCATCTGGTATCGCACATTCTCACGAGCAGTCGGGTGTCTGAAAATAAGATTGTGGATTATTGAGCATAATACATCAGTTTGACAACC
>CAYFVX010000695.1:0-3212 GCA_964346425.1 uncultured Chloroflexaceae bacterium
CATGTAGAGAAAGGCGGGCGAGATGAGCATATAGAGCGAGGCCAGGAGTGCGGCCGGTCGCCCGATTTCGCGGCGTACCAGATAGGGCAATATGGTCAGCAGGGTGCCAAACAGGGCAAATCCCAGGCGGGCGGTGAAGTCGTTGTCGCCAAACAGGAAATACATCAACGCGCCGAAGTAGTAGAGAAATGGTCCATGCAGGAGTGGGTCATGGATATAGGGTTGGCCGGTGAAGATGTTCCATGAGTAGGCGGCGTGCAGGGTTTCGTCGTGGTGCAGGGCGCGTCCATCCAGTTGCCACAGGTGCAGCAGGAGGGATGCAAGAAAGATGAAGAGATAAAGTACCTGCTCAAGGGTCAGGGCAAAAGGTCGTTTGCCGCTGATGGTTTCGGGTTGCTGGCGGGTTATTCCTGGTGCTAACTCAGTTCGTGACATGGGTTTCGTACCTCTAATGATATTTTCATACCTTATCGGGCGTGAGTGTCAGGGTCGTTACGGTATGGCTTTCAACCAGTGGACGGCTCCAGAGCATAGGATGGTAGCGACCTGCACGCCACAGGGCGAGCATGTCGCTGTAGTGGCGGCTGGCCGGGTGTCCACTTTGTCCTCCTGTTATCATACTACAACTTGCATCCCAGTTGCCAGGGGTGCAGATCTGGCGATAGGAGGGGCCGACGTAGAAGGGGCCAGTGGCGGTGTCGCGGGGGGCATAGCCCATGCAGATGGTGTCTATATCGCCGCCGGTGGGGAACGGCCCGCGATTGAATAGCGGCGCGAGCAGGGGAATTTTGCCCAGTGGGTGTTGCAGGGTGAGGCGGTGGATGCGTCCATACTGCCATGTGTGCGGGTTTTTGCCCAGGCGGTTTTGGAGTTCCTCGACGGTGGTTGCCATGCTTTGTTGCAGCAGGGTGATCCATGTCGTTGCTTGCGGTTGGTTGCGGTTGTTGTCTGCCTGTTCGGTTGCGCTGGCGATGCGTTTGAGGATGCCGGGTAGCGCACGGCGACCAATCTGGCTCATGCAGGGCAGGGTGCAGAATGCGCCCATGCCGGTTTTCATGGTGCGCAGGGGTTCGAGCGTTGCGTAGGCATAGCTCTCCAGGTAGTAGCGGAGTACTGTGTAGATGGTACCGCCAACACTTTCGGCGGTCAGATGTCCATCCCAGGCGATAAGCAGGTCGCGGGCCTGTTGCTCTAGTTCGGATTCGAGTGGCACGTTCTGCATTATCCGAGCCAGTTCCAGTCCGGGCAGGCTGAGCAGGTCGTGTTGGATATGTGCGAAACTTTCGATGGTGTGCAATGGTGTCTGCTTGAGCAGTTCTTCAATACGTGCTGCACGGTAGCCGTTAAACCAGTTGCCGTTGAACGGATAGTGCGGGTCGCGGGTTTCTTCGGCAATGCGGTTGTTGGCGGTGACGATGTATCCCTGTGGTGGGTCGAATGTGGACGGAAGGCGGGATGCAGGGATATAGCCCTGCCATTCATATGCTCCGTTCCAGCCCGGTACCGGTTGTTTGCCGTCGTTGGTGCGGCGTATTGGGATTTTGCCGGCCAGGGTGTAGCCGATATGTCCTGCACTATCCGCATAGACGAAGTTTTGTGGGGGGACGTTCCAGTCTTCCAGGGCGATGCGAAATTCATTCCAGTTGGTGGCCCGGTTGATTTTGAGGAGGGAGCGCATCAGGTGGCCCGGTTCCAGCGCGGTCCAGCGCAGGGCGAGTTCTTCGTTCCAGCGGGGGTGCGGGGTGTTTTCGGTAGTGGGGAAGGAGTCCTCGGCAGGTGTTTGTTTGAGGGTATCATCCAGGGCCGGCGTTATGATGGGACCGTGATGGGTGAGGCGTACTTCTTCGATAAAGGGTTCGGGTTTGCCACGGATGGTTATTTCTTCCCGTATGGTCTGTACGGTTTTTTGTTCGTTCTGCCAGAGATACAGGTCGGGATGTCTGGGGTTAAATCGTTCAATGTAGAGGTCTTGCACATCGGTCATGGCGTTGGTGATGCCCCATGCGATGTGGGTGTTGTGGCCGATGATAATGCATGGTATGCCGGGAAAGGAGACGCCAGTGACGGCGTAGTCGCCGCCTTCGAGATGCACTTCATACCAGAGTGAGGGAAGGGTCAGCAGCAGGTGTGGGTCGTTGGCGAGCATGGGGGTGCCGCTGGCACTGCGGTTGCTGCTGACGACCCAGGCATTGCTGCCCTGTTCGTGGTTGCCGGTGGGCAGGAATGGGATGGATGCTGGAGCGTGGGATTGGGGGGGATGGTCGGTATGCATCCAGCCCTGGTTGGTGCTGTCGGGCGGGATAGTTATGGGATGGTCGGCGGGGTAATGCATGTCCAGTTCGTTGGCTCGCTGTTGTCCTACCAGTCTGGTTATGTGCGCGTTCAGGATTTTGTTCGGCCAGCTTGATGAGAGGTTGAGCGCGATGATTTTGCTCCATATCAGGCAGTCGGCGGCTGTCCATGGGCGTGGTTGGTGGCGTAGCAGGGTGTATTCGATTGGCAGGCGGTTGCTATGCGTTTCAATGAAGTGGTTGACGCCGCGGGTATATGCCTCCACGATGGGACGGGTTTCTTCGTCAAGCTGTGCCACTTCTTGCTCGGCGATACGGCTGAAGCCGAGGATGCGGATGAAGCGGTCGGTGTCGAGTGCCAGGCTACCGAAGAGTTCTGCGAGTTGACCGTGGCCGGTGCGGCGGTTGAGTTCCATTTGCCAGAGGCGGTCCTGGGCATGGACGAAGCCGAGGGCGGTGAAGAGGTCCTGGTTGCTGGTGGCGTAGATGTGGGGGATGCCCCATTCGTCACGCAGGATTTGCACGTTGTCTTGCAGTTCTGGCAGGCGCAGGGTGCCGGTGGTCTGCGGCAGGGGGCGGCGCAGGGCAACGAGAGTGCCAAGCCCGACCAGACCTACGGTTGCTCCAAAGGTAAGACTGAGTGTTTGCCGGAGACGAGATGTTTTCATACTGTCCAGGGCTTCCTTCTTTGGTTGAACGGACGACACAAGTTGACACAGGTTGTGTTTGCTGTTCATTTCATTTCATATTGTAGCGATGAATTGTCCATGCTGTCAATAAGGGATGCCGCCGGCCGGCGGCATCCCTTATTGACAGCGGTGTTTGTGCTCCAGGTTTCACCTGGAATGAGCGTAGGGGGTTGCCGGCCTCAACAGGTGTCACCTGCGGTGGGCTTTGCTTGCGCAAGGCAAAACATGCACG
>CAYFVX010000696.1:0-3211 GCA_964346425.1 uncultured Chloroflexaceae bacterium
AGCGCAGGCGGCTCGCCTGCCCCAGGCAGGGGTTTGGCACCGCCAAACCCCTACCCAAATACGCAGACCACTGTCTCCCCAGACCATGATCTGGTGCTGGATGTCGTCTATTCGTTTACGGATGACCGCTGGCGGGCGGAGGCTCTGGCGGTCGTTGTCCCGCTATTGGGCGAGCAACAGGTCCCCACGTTGTTGAGGCTGGCGCGAGCGATGGATGATAGCGAGGCACGCATTCGCAGTTTCGCCGCCATCGTCCCGCTACTCAGGCAAGAGGAGCAGGTGGCTGAACAATCGGCTCTCTACGATGAAATTTTTACGCTGCTGGGCGACCTGAAAGAGCGGTTGCAGACCCGCCTGCTGGCTGGCATCATCCCCCCGCTGCCAGCCGACCTGCTGCCGCAGGCACATGCCATTATCCGCGCAATGAGCAGCGAAAAATGGCGCAGCGAAGCCTTGCAGATACTGGCGGTCCATCCGGCGGCTCCCCAATGGAACGACATTGCGCAGGATGCGCTGGCATTTGCCCACGCCCTGCTAGACAAACAGCAATTTGCCGAGGCATTGCCCATCCTGACGCTGCATACTCCGGTACACGAGCAGTCTGCTCTGCTGGCGCATATGCAGGCAACCATTCGCGCTATACCCCACGCGGGCGCACGCAGTCTGGCACTGGTGGCTCTGGCACCCTACCTGCCCGCCGAGCAGCAACCCGCCTGCTACCAGGATGCACTGGCGGCGGCGCAGGCGATTGCCAGCCGCAAGCAACAGGTCCGTGTGCTGGCGACTGTCCTGCCCCACTTTCCAACCAGACAGCAACAGATTGTTGCAAGCGAACAGCTTGCCATCGCCTGCGAGATAGCCGATGAACGCGAACGGGCAGACGTGTTGAGCGTGCTGGGGCATCTGGTAACGTTTGGGCAGGAACCACGAATAGCACGAATACCACGAATTACGGTTGCTGTAGGGGTGCAGCTCGCTGCGCCCCTACAGCAACCACAACATGGACCAACAGAGTCATCAAGGCAAGGGGGAAGTCGGGGTTTGCCGCTGGCAAACCCCGACGGTTTGCCGGCGGCAAGCCCCGACCACAGCGAGGAGTCTGGTGGTGGGGCACTGCTGGACAATGCGCTGGCGGCTGCACGCGCCATCGCAGAGGACCGCTGGCGGGTGGCGGCGTTGATGGCCCTGCTGCCGCACCTGCCTGAGCAGCAGCAGCACCCGGTTGCGCTGGAATGTCTGCACGCCGCCCGCACCCTGGGCGATGAATGGCAACGCAGTGAGGTGTTGATAGCCCTGGCTCCAAAGGTGCCGCCCCCCCTGCGCCCAGAGCTACTGGCCGCTATCCGTACCATCGCGGATGAGTGGCAACGCGCGGAAACGTTGACGGCTGTCGCGCCCGCGTTCCCGCATGCAGAGCAGCAACAGCTCTATGCAGAGAGTCTGGTCGCCTGCCGTGCGCTGATTGACCGCTGGCAGGTGCTTTCCTGGCTGGTGGCGTTGCTGCCCCATCTGCCGACTGCCCACCGGCCGCCCTTGCTGGATGAGTTGCTTGCGCGGATGTATGCGCTGCCCGATGAGCAGCAGCGGACGGATGCACTGCTCGCGCTTGCGCCCCATCTCAAGGGCGACGAATACAGCGAGGTCTACCGCGATATGCTGGCAAGCATGCAGCCAGTGTTGACGCAGAAATGGGGCGTTGACGCACTCTTGCAATTGCTGCCGCATGTGCCCCCCCGCTTGCATGACGAGGCGCTGGGCCTTGTCCACACGCTGGCCGCGCCGTGGCACCGCGTCCATGCGCTGGCAATGCTTGCGCCCCACCTGTCGCCAGACGTGCAGACGACGGTATACCGTGACATACTGGCAACTGCGCGGCAAGAGCTGGATGCCTGGCAACAGACAGAACTCTTGCGCCTGTGTGCGGCCCATGTCCCGCAACCATTACATACGGACATGCTGGCGATTGCCTGCGCTATTGGGCATGAACTGCATCGTACTCACGCGCTGACCGCCCTGCTCCCGCATCTGATAGCCGAGCAGCAGACGGTCGCTCTGCGCAGTCTGCTGGAAACCGTAACCAATGTGAACTGGATCGTCGAAACGTTGCCGGCCATCGTCCCGCATATGCCCCCTGCACTGCTGCAAGAGATCCTGGCATGGGCGGATGGTCTTCAGGATAGTGATGATCGCGCCAGGGTCTTGAGCAACCTGCTGCCCTCTCTGGCAACAGAACAGCAAGAAACGTTCGTGCCTGTGGTACTGAGTTCCGTTAGTTCAATTGGTTATGTAAAATGGCGGGCGGATGTGCTGGTTGCGCTGGCTCCCTATCTGCCAGCCACATTGCTGCCAGAGGCTATGCAGCAAGCGCGAACTATCCGCGACCCTGAAGAGCAAACGCGCGTACTGACCGCGCTGGCACCCCACCGCCCGGCCACGCTGCTGCCGGAGGCACTGGCGGCTGCCCGTGGGATTGCGGATGAGGAGCAACGGGTGCATGCGTTGCTGGCTCTGGTGGATGATCTGCCACCGATGCTGGTGCGCGAATGTCTGGCGGCGATCCAGGAGATCCAGGACAACGATCTGCGCGTCAACGCGCTGGTGGCCCTGGCTCCGCATGCATCCCCTGCACAGCAAGCAACGATCTATGAACACGCACTGGAACCGGCCCGTACTGCAGGCAATAGCGAGCAGGGGGTGCGCAACCTGTGTTTGCTGGCTTCCCACCTGCCGATGGAACAGCAACCAATGGTGTATGCGGAGGCCCTGGCTACTACCCGCACGATGACGGACACGCGTGAACAGATGGCGATGCTCTCCACGCTGGCGCAGGAATTGGCTGAATGGAGCACCCTTTCAACCACGAACATGGAGTCGTCGCTTGCGCTCTGGCAGGCGAATATGCGCTTCCTGGCCTCCTATGGGCGAGCGGATTTGCTGAGCAGCCTGGCCGCCCTGACGCCCTGGTTGAGCGTGCTGGTATCTGCCAGTGCGCTGGTGGAGATTGCGGATACGCTGTTGGAAGTGGTGCAATGCTGGCCGTGAGGGGGGGAGAGGGGGTTGCGGCTACGCCGCAACCCCCTCTCCCCCCCTCACATGTGGAGACTTTTTTGTAAACCGCTTTGCAAAGCGGTTGCGAGATACGGTAGCAGCGGCTTTTAGCCGCTGTAGCCACGATTTATGTCATGTCCCTCTCCGACAAGGAGTGTGGCTT
>CAYFVX010000697.1:0-3208 GCA_964346425.1 uncultured Chloroflexaceae bacterium
CTCCCCTGGGTCAACTGCGTTGAGGATACTCCACGATATTCTGTGGTGCTACCCAACCCCCAATCCCCTCAACAGGTTTCACCTGTATTGTGTGCTGCTTGCCCATGGCAAAAACCGCACGCCGCCGCGTGCCACAGCTTTGGAGTGGGGTGTGTGAGGGAACCTGGTTCCCTCACACACCCACTGGTGACACCCATTGATCCCCCAATCCCCCGCTTGAATAAGATTCAAGCGGACTGGACTGGCGGACAATCCGCCAGCAAACAAGCACACACGCAGACACATACTCATAGGTAGGAGGGATGCGGCCAAGCCGCCCCCCTCCTACCTACTCCTCATTCTCATCATCATCGGGAATATCCTTCTCGATATCCTCCAGCCCTATCTCCTCATCCTCATCCGTTGAAGTATACACATCCGCGCTATCTTCCGTATCCTCAACCTCAATCTCCTCTTCCAACAACTCCTCGGCATCATAATCATAGCGCAGACCAGCCGCATGCCCATAGGCCGTATCGCTGAACTTCGTCGGAAACGCTATCTTACCACGCTGCGAAGTATGCTGGTAGACCTCCCGAATAAGGATCTGTATCTTGCGCGTATCACACTGTACAATTGCCGCAACATAACGGTTTCCACTACTCATCAAGTCAACCAACCGCTGACCCAATCGTGGCTCAATACGCCCGAGCATATACCCATCAATATCCACCACCCGCACATGCTTATCCTCCGCCACCAACTCCACCGGCTCACTGGCCGTCAACGCCTCCACCGGCGCACTACGCGGCACATCAACCAGACTGGTAATCACCGTCTTGCCGGCTTCCGTAATAAACATCCGCAGGTCTATCTGCTCACGCGTTTTGCGGTCATCCTTCGCCCGCTCCACCCCACGCGTCAGCAATATCTCAAGCCGCGAAAGATTCTTCTTCGCTATCGTATTGGTAGGACTGATCTGAATACTCTGCTGATACGACTGAAACGCCTCACTATACAACCCCTGCTCCAGATACGCCTTGCCCAGCCGGTTGTACGTGTCTGTATCCTCTTCCAGTGTCAATATCTGCTGGTTTATTTCCACCGATTCATGCCAGCGATTCTGCGCAGCGAGAAAAATCGCATACTCCTGCAACCTGCGCCGCAATCGTTGTTTCTCATCTTGTCTTGTCAATGGTCCTGAACTCCTCTTTATCCTGGACTGTCTCATTCTATTGTAAATACCTACATCTCACGCAACTGCGTGCCAGCAGCGGCTCGCTAGTGGGGCCGCCTCCCATGCGCATGAAACCCATGCTAAATTCCTCAACCCTCAACCCCTCAACAGGTGTCACCTGCGGTGGGCTTTGCTTGCGCAAGGCAAACATGCACGCAAGAGCGTGCCAGCCCATTCTGGTGGGGTGTATGGTTTTTGCGGCAAAGCCGCAAAAACCATACACCCCACTCCAAAGGGGAGCGTGAGGGAACCTGGTTCCCTCACACACCCACAGGTGACCCCCATTGAGACCCTCAACCCTCAACATCACCTTGCAGGCTCCAGGGGCTGGTATGCGTAAGAACCACCTGCGCCAGCCGCCCCCGCCAATCACCTGCATCCGCAAAAAACACCAGCTTATTCGAACCAGTGCGTCCGCGCCACTTGCCACGGCTCCGCTCCTCAACCAGCACCTCAACGGTCTGACCGAGTAACTGACTATTGATCTCCGTCGCAATTTCCTTCTGTGTGGCATCCAACGTCACACGTCGCCACTGCTTCTCACCCTCCGGCACCGCCAACCCCGCATCTTGCTCCTGCTCCGCCGCCAGCGTCCCTGGCCGCGCCGAAAAAGCCGCACTATGGATCTTATCAAAGCGCAACTCCTCAACCAGAGCCATCGTCTGCGAAAAATGCTCACGCGTCTCACCCGGATGCCCCACAATAATATCCGTACTCAACGCAACATCCGGCATCGCCTGGCGAATAGACCGCACCAGCTCACGGTAACGCGCCACCGTATACCCGCGACGCATCCGCCGCAGTATCTCATCATGCCCCGCCTGCACCGGCAAATTGATCTCCCGCTGACACCGCGGCAAACACGCCACCGTCTCGATGAGATCCGCCGTCATCCAGGCCGGATGCGACGTCAAAAAACGCAACCGCACCAGCCCCGGCGTATCATGAACAGCCTGTATCAGATCACTCAGCGACGGACGACCGGGCAAATCATGCCCCCACGAATCAACAATCTGCCCCAACAGCGTAATCTCCTGCGCCCCCCGCGCAACAATCGCCTGCACCTCCCGCACAATCTCCGCCAGCGGACGGCTTTGCTCCCGCCCACGCCGCTGCGGAATAACGCAATACGAGCAACTCATATTGCACCCATACTGTATCGGCACATACACCGATACCGGCGGATTATGCAAATCGCTCAAGGGCAACACCGGCTCATCAAGCTGATACACCGGATTGGGAGCCAGCGCAAGCACCTCATCCACCGCAGAAGGCGCAACAAAATAGTCCACCATTGGCAACTGCGCCTTAAAAAGAGACTCATTATCTGGCCCTACCATACAACCCCAGAGCACAATACGCATATCCGGGTGTTGCTTCTTCAGCCGTCCCAACTCGCTGAGCTTGCCAATAATACGTTGCTCAGCACTGGCACGCACGCTACAAGAATTGAGTACAATAAAACGTGCCTCATGCGGCTGGCTGGCCGGGCTATAGCCCACCGTTTGCAGAGCAGCCTCTAGCCGCTCCGAATCGGATTTATTCATCTGACAACCAATCGTCCAGATAAAATATCGCTGCTTTGCGGACGTTGGCATCTGTTGTGGAGAAAGAGAGGTATTCATCACAAACTCGGGTAGATATTCTCTTCGCATATTGCCCTATAGTATACCATGAACCCGCCACCCTATCACCCGCATATGTAAGGACCGCAGACACCCCCTCGCACCTCAACAGGTGTCACCTGCGGTGGGCTTTGCTTGCGCAAGGCAAAACATGCACGCAAGAGCGTGCCAGCCCATTCTGGTGGGGTGTTTGCGTTTTTCGACTTCGTCGAAAAACGCAAACACCCCACGCCAAAGGGGAGTGTGAGAGAACCTGGTTCCCTCACGCACCCACAGGTGACACCCATTGAGCCCCCTCGCCCCCTCGCCCCCTCGCTCACATGTGGAGACTTTTTCGGTGGCAAGAACCCCGTTGGGAATCGTAGCC
>CAYFVX010000698.1:0-3202 GCA_964346425.1 uncultured Chloroflexaceae bacterium
GAGCGTGAGGGAACCTGGTTCCCTCACACACCCACTGGTGACACCCATTGAGGGAACCCGCCCCTGGGAGCGCAGGCGGCTCGCCTGCATTGGAGCCTGGTTGGGGTCAGTGATTTCTTCCTGTTCATGTCTCCCAGGCTCCTCTATCACCAATCCCCCCTTTCCCAACAGGGACTCTGTTGGGAAACCCCATCTCCTGTCCGGACCTTTGCGGCTTTGCGCCTTTGCGCGAGGCCCTGCCCGGACGTTACCATCAGAGTCAAGCCGCAGTCATTGATGCCTCTGGGAAGGGCAATGTGGCCCAAAAACATTCCCCTTTGAGCCGACCTGCGCGGACCTCTGCGCCTTTGCGTCTTTGCGCGAGGCACCTGCCCCTCATTCGCCATTCGCCATTCGCCATTCGCCATTCGCCATTCGCCATTCGCCATTCGCCATTACGTAAACCGCGGTTTAAAACAAACCCTATGGTATGATGTCGGACGCAACCGCAACGGGCAGAGGCTTTCGCCACACCCCGTTGCACAAATGCCAGCCGGACCATCAATGACTATCGTCCGGCTCAGGGAGATGGGCACCCTGACCTGTGTGCAACCAGCATGGGTCAGGGTGCCCATTTTTTCTGACCAGCAGCACGCGGAGGCGTGTCTGGACCATCACAAAAGCGAGGTGAGGAGCGACCGCAATGATTAAATCCTTTTTGTATACGGGCGACCGTCTGAAAACCGTCACCTATGGCAGCGGCTATATGACCGCATCCTATGAAGACCTGGAAACGCCAGAGCCGTCGCCTGGCGTGCTCTCCATGTACAACCTGGTCCCGTATGTCTACCGCGCGGTGGACATACGGGCCAAGGCGGTCGCGTCGGTTCCGTGGCGGCTCACTGATAGCAACGGCAATCTATCCGCCCATCCGCTGTTGGATGGAATGCGCAACCGTCTGTTGCTCACCGAGTCTGCCCTCTGCTTGTATGGCTGCGCATACTGGCTCTTCGAGGGCGACTCGCTCCGCTGGGCATTGCCCAGCAGCATCACTCCCCGCTACGACTCACGTGATGGGCTGGTGGGGTTTGACCGTGTCTGGACGCAAGGCAGCGGCAAGCCGCAACGTCTCGCTCCAGATGAGCTCGTCTACTTCTGGTTGCCCAACCTCTCGGCTGAACTTGGTCCTGGCGTTCCCCCGGCAACCCGTGCGCTCGCAGCGTCTCGTGTGCTCTATCACCTGGACCGTTTTGCAGACCAGTTTTTCCAGCGCGGGGCTATCAAAGCCACCCTGCTCTCTGTCGAAGGCAACCCGCCACGGCAAGAGCTTGACCGTCTCGAAAGCTGGTGGCGGCGGCTGGTGTCTGGCGTGCGCAACGCCTGGCGCAGCGTGGCTATCCGCTCGGTCGTCAAGCCCATCACCATTGGTGAGGGGCTGTCTGAGCTGGAAAACAATTCGCTGGTGCAACAGCGGCGGGAAGACATCTGCGCCGCCTTTGGCGTCCCGCACTCGTTGCTGTCGGCGGATGCGGCAAACTACGCCACGAGCGAAAATGACCGCACGACGTTTTTGCAGCAGACCGTCAAGCCGTCGTGTCTGCTGATTGAGGAGACGCTAAACGAACAGGTGTTTGAGCCGCTGGGATTGTGGTTTGAATTTGCAATGGAGAATGAAGAATAAAGAATGAAGATTATCATGACTATCAGGAAAATCCGCTCGTTGCTGCGGCGACCTGCTGCGACCTGCTGCGCACGACCGCGCCAGGAGCAGCGGGTAACCGTGGTGGTCGTAAAGCCGCCACGGGAATATCTGGATATGGAGGATATTCGTCGGCGAGAAAAGTGGATGTGGAATTGAGAGGTGACTTGACTATGATGGAACACGCAGCGAAGCTGCTCGACGCCACGCCCCAGACCGCGCGTATCGGTGGGTGGGGAGTGGTGTTTGGTGGCAAGGACCTGGTGGGGGATACCTTCACCCCTGCGACCGATTTCAAGCAAGAGTGGTACAGCTATCCGCCCGTTTTGTATGACCATACGCTCAACCAGCCGCAAAACGAGCTGGGGACTGTGGTCAAGATGGAACAGCATGATTATGGGTTATGGATCGAAGCGGAATTGGATCGGGCAAAGGAGTATACGGAAGCGGTGCTTGCGCTTATCGAGCAAGAGGTGCTGGGCTTCAGCACTGGCTCTGCGAGCCACCTGGTGCGAATGAAGGGCAACATGATTACGCAGTGGCCGATATTGGAGGTAAGCCTGACGACGACTCCGTGCGAACCCCGGACGGTGGGCGTTTCGGCAATGGAGAGTGCAGAATGCAGAATGCAGAATGCCGGGCAGTCCAGGCAATCGGGCATGTCAACGCAGAGGCGCAGAGGCGCAGAGGTGCAAGAGGAGAGGAAATCAATAGAAAGTGAGGAAGATGGTATGAGTACACAAACAGCGGAATATATTGTTAATGAGGAGAATGTGATGAAAGCGCAGGGAACGATGGATAATCCAAAATCGGAAATCGGCAATCCAGAATCGGAAATCGGCAATCCAAAATCGGAACTGCTGGACCGTATGAGTCAGATGGAGCAGAAGTTCACCACGCTGCTGGATGTGATGACCAGCCATGCCGCACCAGGCGCGGCGCGGCGGGGCTTCGTGGTTCCTGGCGCGGTGCGCACAGAGGAGAAGGTTGACCCACTCAAAGCCTGGGACCGCTACCTGCGCACAGGTGACCGCTCTGCGCTGCGGGCTGCAATGGAGGAAGGCACGCCCGGTGAAGGTGGCTATCTGGTGCCTGAAGGCTACAGCCAGGAAATCATTGGGGCGCTCAAGGATATGTCTATTCTCCGTCGTGCGGGCGCACGGGTTGTCACCGTGACTGGGACGGATTCGTTTAACGTGCCGACGCTCTCGCACAGCACGGCGGCGGTGAAGACTTCTGAGGAAGGGGCATACGACCAGAATGAGCCCACGGTTGGGGAAGTCACCTTCGTGCCCATGAAGCTCACGAAGCTGGTGAAGGTCAGCGAGGAGCTGCTGATGGACTCGCGCATAGACCTGATGCGTCAGGTGTTGATGCCCGACTTTGAACAGGCGTTTGCGGCTGCGGAAAATACGTACTTCGTGTCTGGCTCTGGCTCTGGCACTGAACCACAGGGCATTACCGTGGGAGCTTCTGACTCTGGCGTCACCACATCATCCGCCAGCACTATCTCTGCCGATAACA
>CAYFVX010000699.1:0-3200 GCA_964346425.1 uncultured Chloroflexaceae bacterium
GGAACGCAGGCGGCTCGCCGGCCTTGGGGCGGGCAGGTTGCCCGCGCTCCCAGGGGATTTTCGGACTTTGACATGGCCCTCGGTGTCGGTGGCAAGCAGGTACGTTGGCAGTTCATAGGGTTTCTGCTGTTGCTTGCGCTGGCGTGGTTGGGGCATATGGGGGTGGCTCTTTCGCTCGGGTTGTTGCTGGTGGCCTGGTGGCTGGTGGAAGCCGGCCGGTTGCTCTGGTTGTGGCGCAGGCAGGGTGGGCAACTTGGGCCGCTGTTTGCGGGAAGTGGGTTGTTGCGCTTTACGCTGGCGGTGGGTCTGGCGGGTGGGCTGGTGGCTCTCGTGTATTACACGGCACCGTTGTTTCAGGTGCTTTTGCTGGGGCGTTTGTATGGTACGGAGGGTGGTGGGGCAGCCAGCCAGCCTGAGCCGGTGATGCAGAAGTTTGCGCATATTGTGCAGGGGCTTTTTTCGCCCCATACGAATCTGGTGCCAGTGTTGATTGCCAGTGGTGCGGCTGGCGTGGTGCTTGTGCGGCAGCAGGTGGGGCGGGCCAGCCAGATGGTATGCGGGGTGCGCCGGGCGTTGCTGGGGCGGTTGCTGGTGGCCTGGTGGGTGGGGACGTTGCTGGCTATTGCGCTGGAGGTGTGGTTTGTGCGGCAGGGGGTGCGCTGGCACCATTTTCTCTACCCGGCTCTCTGTCTGGGGGCAGGGCCGTTGCTGGTGGCGTTTGCGCGGCGTGGGCGGGCCGGGACGTTGCTGGCCTGGGTGGTGTTGGCATTGCCGGTGTGCTATGGGGTGCTGGTCTGGGTGGTACGGCTTGGTGATTATTTGCATTGAGGCTTTTTGGTGCGCGTGGGTACGGGAAACCGCACCCACGCGCACCAAAAATGGCACCGTATAATGAACGTCTGCTCTGGTAAGCAGGTTTTCTATGAACTCGCTATTTCCCGCACCAGGTCGGTAATTGAGAGGACACCAACCGGTTTCTTTCCATCCTCCTGTTCTTCCACGACAACGACACGGTGTATTTTGCGGTCCATCATGATTTTGCTGGCGTAGCGCACCGTGTCAGTTATTTTGACGGATACGACATCAGAAATCATGATGTGACTGGCTGTCAGGTCGCGCCAGTTTTTCCAGTATTGTTCGTATAGACGCGCGTTGACCAGATCAGTGCGGGAAATCAGCCCGACCAGATTTCCTTCACTATTCACAATAACCAGTGCGCTAATGTCTTGTTCTGTCATTTGCCGTGCCACCTCTTGAATGGGGGTTTCTTCGTGACAGGTCATAACCCCCGGATGCATTACATCGCCAACGGCACGCTCCATTGCGGACTCCTTTCAATATTGTCTCAAAGGGGCTGATTTGGAAAGATTGCTCTGGTGTGTTTTTTTACACATCTAATAGCAGCAGTGTACTATGAGTACTCTTCTACGTCAACTATTCGGACAGATCTTGTTTCTGCCAACTGGTAATATTCCAGGTGACAGGTGCTATCGGGTCAGGGCGGACATTGCTCAGGTTGGGAGCCATAAGGGTCAGGGACAGGCGTTGGAAGAGTGGCAGGGCTGGTAGCTCCTGGGGGAAAAGTTGCTGTTGGGTCAGGTATGCCCGTTTGCGTTCTTCCAGGTTTTGGGCGGTTGTTGCAGTGCGGATTGCCTGGTCTGCGTCGCGCAAGCACCAGCCGGCAAAGTTGTTGCCAGTCCAGTTATTCTTTTCGCTGGGCACAGCACGGCAGCTCCAGAGCGAGAGTCCTCCCAGGTCAGAGGATGCAATGGAGGCGAACTGTGCCAGGTGAAAATCGCGCTGAAAGAGTGGCCCTTCCGGGCTGTAGAGTTGCTGGGTCGGGACGGTCTGTGTATTGACGACGATACCGAGGGCGGCCATGTTTTCCTGAAATATGCGAGCTATTTCTGCACGCACAGGGGAGTTTTCGGTGGTGAGCAGATTGACCGAGACGGGGTCACGTGTGCCATCGCCGTTGACATCCAGTGCGCCCACGTCGTCCAGCAAACGGTTGGCTTCGTCCGGATTGTAGGGATAGAGCAGCAGTTGTTCTTCGGCGGCGGCTGCCCAGTGTTCGGGGACGATCCAGCTATCCATAACAGCGACTTTGCCGTCGAAGATGGTGTCTACCATTGCCTGGCGGTTGGTGCCATAGGCGATGGCACGGCGGACATTGATGTTTTGCAAGAGTTTGATGTCCAGGTTGAAGTCGAGATGTTCCCAGATGGGTGAGGGCACGTAGGCAATATTGTAGAGACCGAGTTCCTGGTCGCGGCCCAGGAAGCTAAATTGTTCCATCTCGACATTATCGGTCACGGCCACATCCAGGCTGCCACCGACTATGGACGTTCGCAGCACTTCAAAGCCCGGCAGAAAGAGGATGAGCACTTCTTCTTCCTGGGGAGGTTGCCCTTCGTAATAGGGATTGCGTTGGAAGCGGATGCCGCCTTCTTCGCGTCGTTCAATCATGTAGGGGCCGTAGCCAATGGGTGACCAGGAGAAGTCGAAGAGTTTGGCGGCGGTATCTGTCTGCAAGATGTGCTGTGGCAGGGGTGTCCAGCAGGTCAGCAGATATGACGGGTCTATGTAGTTTGGACTGAAGGCTGAGCGATCCAGAAATTCTGGTGGTAGTACTGCCTGAGTGGTATATTCGTCAAGCTGGTGATAGTCTTGCAGCAGTTGTGCCTGCTGGTGGGCTTCTTCACCGAGCAACAGGTCGTGGGCGAGGGTATAGGCAAAGACGGAGTCCTGGGCGGTAAGAGGTTCGCCATCCGACCAGTGGAGTTCCGGGTTCCAGCGAAAGGTGACGACAATCTGCTGAGCAATGGTTACTTCGCCGGTTGCGACCAGTTCTTGCACCATTGCTTCGGTCATGGTTATGGATGTGGTGGGGGTGATGGTGGTTGTTGTGGTCAATTCTCCATTTGCTGTGATAGGGTCGGTGCCGGGGATGGCTGGCTGTTGGGCGGTTGTCAGGGTGTCGGTTGCAGTTATGACGGTGGGAACAGGAGCATCTATATTGCCCTGTTCATCGAGATAGACATAAACATCACGGATTGCGACATCGCCATTTGCCAGCGAGGGTTTGCGTTCCAGGATACCGGTGGTGGTGTAGGTGTAGTTGATCTCCAGCAGGGGCGAGGGAAAGAGTAGTTCGCTGATGGGCGAGGTGATGCGTTTGTCTGCTACATCTTTGTGAT
>CAYFVX010000700.1:0-3195 GCA_964346425.1 uncultured Chloroflexaceae bacterium
GGGTTGGGGAGAGGGTGAAAGCGCGGTGGAATACCCGTTACGTTGACGCCTATGCGGGTGCCCCCCGCTGCAAACTCCGCTTGCAAACGGGTAGGAAACGCACGCAGGGGCGTGCATTTTTCGCCTTGCGAAGACAAAGCCCACCGCAGGTGACACCTGTTGAGGGGAGTTGCCCTCAATAGGTGTCACTTGCGGGAGTGTGAGGGAACCTGGTTCCCTCACACTCCCCATTCTGGTGGGGTTTCTTGTTTTTTCGACAAAGTCGAAAAAACAAGAAACCCCACTCCAAAGCTGTGGCACGCGGCTACATGCGTTTTTTTGCCCAGCGCAAGCAGCACCCAATACAGGTGACACCTGTTGAGGGGAGTTGCCCCCAAAAAATTCTCCGCTTTGAAAAGCGGTAAACCGCTACAATTTTTATACGCAAGGGGTTTGGCGATGCCAAACCCCTTGCGCGTTACATGCTTTCCTGCACCAACGCTCGCAGCAGACCACCACGGGCAATCAATCCCTGCAGTTTGCCTTCTCCATCTACCACCGGTAGCCGTTCCAGGCGAAGTTCTATCAGACGCCGAATAGCATTACGGATCGATTCTTTCGGAGAAATTGTTGCTGTCTCACGCTCCATCACGACCTCCAGATTGCGGTTGGCACCGGGCAGGCTGGCGGCATCCACCTGCGCACGGTTCTGAATGGCCGCTATTAAGGGCGCACGCTCTTCGCTGCTCAGATTGCGAAAGACGCCAATATCGCTGATAATCCCCTGCACATGCTGCTCGTTGTCTACCACTACGAGATAGCGATCTGGGGCTTTGAGCAGTTGCTGCAAGGCAAAAGCTAGATTCTGCGTGTTTGGGATAGATGGGACATTTTGCTGCATAATGAGGCTGACCGGCGTGGGTTGCTCTACTTCCCGAATGGCAGACTGTTCCTCATCTTGTTCTTGCTGCTGCATCACAGCCGAGAGCACATCCGACCAGCTTACCAGACCAGCCAGATTGTCGTCGCGGTCAAGCACCGGGAGCTGGTCATAGCCCCATTCGAGCATGATGGTCAATGCTTGCTGAATAAACGCATTGGACTGGACGGTCCGCCACTCCTTCTGCATCACTTCTGCAACTGGCATGCCCGTGATAGGGCCAACTAGCTCAAGCCCTTCTTCTTTATTGAGCAAGCGTAAGAGATAGAGCGGGACATGCAGCTTTGCACGGTTGGCAATGCTCACCTCGGTCATCATACCGACAATTTTGCGTTGCTCGTTCAATACGGGTAAGAGTGATTGTTTGCCAGCCAGCATTAGCGAGAGAGCTTCGCCGAGGCGTGAGGAGGAAGTGACAACGTGTGGAGAAGCCTGCATAATGTCGCCAACCTTCTGGTCGGCAGCAAATGCTCCCTTGGAGCGCATGACTGCGCGATGGACACGAATGTCTTCCATCGTCACCAGCGATTCGGGGAGAAACTCATCGAGCAGCGGTAATATCTGATGAATGCGCTCTGCATGATCTATCCATTCAATGATAATCGGGGCTTTCGCACTCATTTCGTTCAAGCCACCAACCCGCAAATTGCTGCCGGGGCCAAAACCAGCCACGCCGTGGATTGCGGAGGCCCCGGTCGCTCCTTCTCGTTGTAAAATTTCCATGAGAACAGTATGCAGGGGACGGTTTTCTTGCTCCCACATATCGTTCTCGCTTATATAGATCCGAACCCGTTGTATGTTATCACCTGTTGACATAGCGATGACCTGCAATACGTGTGTCGCCTGCAATTACGACACGCTCGTGGAATATTTCATACGCTGTGTATGCCTTTGAGGGCATGATACCATACAATAGAACGCATCTGTGGCATATTTTATCCCTGTATGAGAGCCATTTCACAGCTAAATCCAGGACCTAGCACAACCAGCAAGCCATATTCGCCCGGATCCAGGGGTTTTTCGTTCAATGATGCTTCATAGACAAAGAAGACCGTTGGGGAAGACATATTGCCATACTGACGCAAGACCTCATGCACATGGTGCATACGTTCCGGATCAACCGCGAGTGCGCGTTCATAGGAGCGGATAACTTTGGCACCACCCGGATGGAAGATAAAACGGCTCATATCATCAACGGTCAGGTTGTAGGGGGCCAGAAATTCGGTAATCGTATCATAGATAAGATCCTGCACGAGGCTGGGAATGCGCGAAGAGAAGACGACTTCCATGCCTGTATCCACAATATCCCAACCCATAATCGGCAATGTATTGGGCCAGAGCATACTTTTGGTGCCCAGAATACGCGCCCTATACTGGTTGGTGCCGGTAGGGGCGTGACCGTTTTGGGCGGATCGTTGCGCAACCTGGTCGCCTTCAACCAGTACGGCGGCTGCTCCATCGCTAAAGAGGGCGGTGGCTATGAGGTTGCGCTTGGAAGCATCCCCCCACTGAAAGGTGATGCTGCATAGCTCGACACAGAGGAGCATTGCCCGATGCTGCGGAAATGCCAGGGTGTATTCATAGGCACGGGAAAGCCCGGCAACCCCACCGGCACAGCCCAATCCCCAGACCGGTGTGCGGCGTGTATGCGGGTTCATTTCCAGAGTGTTGAACAGGTGGGCATCAATGCTGGGGGCTGCCAGGCCGGTAGTTGAAACAAAAAACAGGTGATCTATGTCACCCGGTTTCAGCCCTGCATGTTGCAAACATCGTTCTATCGCTTCCTGTCCAAGTTTGATAGACCAGGAAATAAAGATGTCGTTGCATTCTTTGAAACTGTGGACCGAATCGAACCACTCGGCTGGTACGACAAACGAGCGAGTATCAATCTCTGCGTGGGTAAAAACTGGCAGATAGTGTTCAATATTTGGGTAGTTATCACCAAAATGCTTATGCGAAAATTGTCGGGCTTCAGACTGGTGAATTTGATAGGGTGGCAAGGCGGTCGCGAGCGAACGAATGGTTGACATAGTTTTCTTTTCTCCCATCAATGTTCCAAAGACAAAAAAGAGCAGGATGTACGCTTCTCTTTTTCATCCATACATCTTGTTTCGTAACAACTGCCAGCAGAAAGAAACGGGATGTTTGCTTGCAACAGGTGACACCTGTTGCAGGGTAACACCCCTCAATGGGTGTCACCAGTGGGTGTGTGAGGGAACCTGGTTCCCTCACGCTCCCCATTCTGGTGGGGTTTCTTGTTTTTTCGACGACGTCGA
>CAYFVX010000701.1:0-3194 GCA_964346425.1 uncultured Chloroflexaceae bacterium
CTTTGCGGCTTTGCGCCTTTGCGCGAGGCCCTGCCCGGACATTACCAACAGAGTCATCCAGGGAGCGGGGCGCGTGACCTATTATTCGGTGCCAGTGGAGAGAGTCCTTCAGGCAAGGTGGCCCTTACACCCGTGTGACGACAATAGTCACATCGTCGTGCGGCTCAACTCTCCCAACAAAACCTTCCAACGCCTGGCGGATATGCGCCAGCAACGCCAGCGCATTGGTGTGCGGCCCACTCGCCACCACCTGCTCCAGCCGTTCAAACCCGAACATCTCACCCGCAGCATTATTCGCTTCCACTACGCCATCACTGACGAGAATAATCATATCCCCTTTGGCGATGTCCAGGCTCACCTCTTCATAGCCAAAGGTCGAACCCATCCCCACACCGAGCGGCATCCCACCGACTTCGACCCATTCAATGGCACCATCGGCACGTTTGATGAGCGGACTGATACAACCAGCATTTGCGACGCGTAGCGTCGCAGAAAAACAACTTGTAGGAGTAGCATGCACAATCGCTGTCTCGTCAAGGTCAACGGTTTGCGCTACGTCAGCGTCTTCCGACATCTGTGCCGTCTCGGTACACTCAATCGTTTGCGCTGTTTCGGTGTCTTGAGACGCCTGCGTGGTCTCATTACGGTCTATCGTGGTAATCTCCATATACACCATCGCACAGTTCTGGCGCGTGGTGCGCGTATAATGCACCAGTGCATCATCCAGATACGCCAGCAACGCGCCCGGCGAAAGCCCCTGCGCAACAATCGAGCGAAATGAGGCGAGACTGACCGCCATCAATAGAGCGGCTGGCATCCCTTTGCCAGAGACATCCCCAACCGCTATACCATACCACCCCTCACACTCCGGCGGGAGCGGCAGTTTGAACGTATGGTAGGCATACAGGTCGCCCCCCACCTCACGGGCCGGACTGTTCATACACACCACTTCCAGATAAGCCCAGTTTGGCGTCGGCGGTGGGATAAGGCTTCGCTGGATACGCTGCGCCAGATTCAGTTCATCGCGCAAGCGATCATTCAGTTGCTTGACCGTCTGGTATGCCTGCCGCAACTCATCCGTGCGTGCTTCCACCATCTCTTCCAGATGGGCATACAGGTTGGCATTTTCGATGGAAATAACCACCTGGCTGGAGAGCAATTGCAAGATTTCCACGCGGTCTTCCGTGAAGGCACCGGTGGTGAGGTTGTTTTCGAGATAGAGCACCCCCATCAATTTCGACTGGTATAGCAACGGGAGACAGAGTGCCGACCTGGTCTGGTGGCGTTGGATGTATTCATCCCGCGTGAAGTTGCCCTCGTTGATTGCATTCACCAGCACGATACATTCCCGCGTATGGGCAGCATAGTTGACCAGCGAGAGCGGATACCCTCTCGTCGTTCCTGCGGCAGGTTTCCTCTGCTGGTGGATGGTTCCGCTGGTGGCTTCCACCTTCCACGTGCCTTCGCGATTGAAGAGCAAAACTCCGCGCTCTGCTCCGGCATTCTCCAGCAAGATATCCATCATCGTGGCTCGCAACGTATCCAGCACAATTTCACCAGAGATAGCCTGGGATGCTTTAATCACACTCGTCAGGTCGAACGTCGTGCTCAATGATTGTACGCTATAGGATGAGGTCGCCAGATCACGCACCATCGCATCGCTCGTCGCTTCGTCTTTGAGGAAGGGATAGGTTGTTTCAAGCTGATGCACTTTGGCGGTCGCTCCCCACTGCTGGTAGCCATAGTGTGCTTTGCGGAGCAAGAGCGCAGCTATTTCTTGATTGCCGCGTGCCAGATAAAATCTGGCAGTAAGCTCATGGGCCAGGGCTTCTTCATGCACAAAGCCATGCTTCTGCGCCAGGGCTAGAGCCTGCTCATAGTGCAAGAAGGCATCACCATCTCTGCCCTGGATACGCGCACACTCGGCTTCCACGAGCACATACTTATGCCGATAGTTCATCGGGGCATGCTTCGCCAGACGCCGCAGCTTCTTCTGGTTTTTCGCAACACGGCGGAAGGCCGATTTCTTCAAGAACCCCGCATCAAACGACACGTTATTGAACCCGGACATACTGGCCTGATCTGAAGACCATATAGGCGAAGAGTAGTCCGTATCTTTCTCTGTATCCTTGCGTGGAGCAGGTCGCAAGCCTGCCAGTCGTGCCAGCGAATCATAGAAGGGGTAGATAGCCGCCGGCGGAAGCCCCACTGCGCTATCAACATAGGCACCTGCCAGGTCTGCATGCACAATGGCCTGTTCATACTGCTGAAACAACACGCAGAGCAGCAGCTTATGAAAATGGTACAGGAAGAGAGCCGTACCATCGTTCGCCTGCCGATGCGTCACCAGCATGGTATTTTCTTCATAGCGGGAGCCATGCAGCATCCAGGGTTCGGCGGGATTTCCCAGCAGATTGAGGACACATTGCCAGTAGAGGGATAGATAGTTGGCCGCCGTCTGGTTGTTCATCTGCGTCACGCCATGCGCATAGCGGGCTATCTCCTGCTCGACCGCAGAGAGTTCCTTGCCGGCAAAGTAGGCATAGGAGGGAGCCATAAATGCCGCGTAGCCAGCCGACTCGAAATCACCATGTTCCAACCCGACCTGGTATACCTCTGGCAACAGAGCGCGTGCCTGCACAAAATGCTTTTTGTTGTGATAGATGAAATAGGCGACGGCCATCAATGTTTTTGCCCGCACCTCGCTACTCTGAAACGTATCTACCAGTTGCAGAGCCAGTTGCCCAAAGCGGTAGCCGCTTTCAATCTCGCCCGTGGCAGAACAGAGCAGGATACCATAGCCAGCATAGGCATAGGCAGCAAACGCCGTATTGCCATAGTTCACCGACATACTCACCTGTTTGAGAATGATCAGCGGAAAGAGCAACGGCTTTGCAATAAACGCCGGCGAAAGAATGCTGGACAGAATGCGAATGGCCGCCAGTCGAGCCGGGTCGGTCATCTCTGGCAGGTTGGCAATAGCTTCGATCCGTTTGCCAAACAGCGCAAAACGAACCCGCAGTAATGCAGACAGAATATGCAAGCGGTTGGGCTTGCGCGGGAAGGTAACACCCAGCATATGTAGAATTTCCAGCCCGGTCTCCACGGCCTGGGTCACGTTGTTCTGCGTAAGCTGTGCCTGGATTTTGATTTCATAGACTTTGACTTTATCCAGCAACGTTCTGGTATTGGCA
>CAYFVX010000702.1:0-3194 GCA_964346425.1 uncultured Chloroflexaceae bacterium
CAGGCTTGTTGAAGTGATGCCAGAGGGTAGCTAGAAAGTAGCTCAAACGGTGGACAGAGCCAGTATTGTAAACCGTTCATCGTGGTGATCTGGAGGAATATATTACTATGTCAGTAGCAACGGGCGAGATTAGCGAGGTTATTGGCGTTGTTATCAATGCAAAATTTCCTGAAGACCATGTCCCGGAGATTTATAATGCTATTGTTGTGCCGCTTGAAAACAACCAGCGCCTTGTGTGTGAAGTGCAGCAGCAGTTGGGCGGTGGCGTCGTCAAAGCAGTTGCGATGAGCACGACGGATGGTCTGCGGCGGGGCATGAAGGTTCAGGATACCGGTCGGCCAATTACGGTGCCGGTCGGGATGGAAACGTTGGGGCGCGTGTTTAATGTGGTGGGAGAACCGATTGATGAAGCGGGGTCCCTTACGGCGTCACAGTCCAGTTCCATCCATAAAGCTCCGCCTTCTTTTGAGGAGCAGGATACGCAGTCGCAGATTTTTGAGACGGGTATCAAGGTCATTGACCTGATTGCCCCTTTTACCCGTGGTGGTAAGACGGGTATCTTCGGCGGTGCCGGTGTGGGTAAGACGGTGGTTATTCAGGAACTTATTGCAAATATCGCCAAAGAGCAGTCCGGGTTTTCGGTGTTTGCGGGTGTAGGTGAGCGTTCTCGTGAGGGGAATGACCTCATCCATGAAATGAAGGATGCCCAGATTGATGCCAATACGTCGGTCTTTCAGAAGACGGTGATGGTGTTTGGGCAGATGAATGAGCCGCCCGGCGCACGTTTGCGCGTTGGTTTGACTGCGCTGACCATGGCGGAGTATTTCCGCGATGAGGGGCGTGACGTGTTGCTGTTTGTGGATAATATTTTCCGCTTTGTGCAGGCGGGTGCAGAAGTGTCATCCCTGCTGGGGCGTATGCCTTCTCAGGTGGGGTATCAGCCGACGCTTTCTACCGAGATGGGTGAGTTGCAGGAGCGAATCGCTTCGACGAAACGTGGTTCTATTACGTCTATGCAGGCGGTGTATGTACCGGCAGACGACTATACCGACCCCGCGCCGGCCACGACGTTCTCGCATCTTGATGCAACGATTTCGCTGGAGCGCAGAATTTCTGAGAAGGGTATTTATCCAGCGGTGGATCCGCTGGCGTCTACTAGTCGTATTCTCGATCCGAATGTGGTTGGGCCTGAGCACTACCGGGTTGCACAGGATGTCAAGCAGACGCTGCAACGCTACAAGGACCTGCAAGATATTATCGCCATTCTGGGTATTGAAGAATTGAGCGATGAGGATAAACTGACGGTGCAGCGGGCACGCAAACTGGAGCGGTTTTTTAGCCAACCGTTCACGGTGGCGCAGCAGTTTACCGGTCTTGAAGGCAAGTACGTGCCGGTTTCTGAGACCGTCAAGAGTTTTGCGCGTATTCTTGAAGGCGAAGTTGATCATATCCCCGAACAGTTCTTTATGTATAAAGGGGCGATTGAAGAGACTATTGCCGAATATGAGGCCAAGAAGTAGCAGAGGGTGGTCGTAAATGCCAATCCATCTTGAGATAGTTACGGCGGAACGTCAGGTGTATTCCGACGATGTTGATCAGATCAATGCTCCGACAAAGGATGGGCGGATAGGTATTCTCCCGCGGCATGCGCCGCTTCTGACGGTGCTGGACATCGGGCAACTTGATATTCTCAAGGGCGGTCAACGTTCCGAGTATGCGTTGTCAGGTGGTTTCATGGAGGTTTTGCAAGACCGAGTGACGATTCTGGCTGATACCGTTGAGCGTGCTGATGAGATTGATGAGGCGCGGGCCGATGCTGCCCGTAAACGTGCTGAGGAAGCACTGCGGCAAAGGCAGAGTGAAAAGGAAATGGCACTCGCTGAAGTGGAGCTACGCCGGGCGATGACACGGTTGCATGTTGCACAGCTCAAGCGCAAGTCTCGCTGATATTTTGGGTGAGCAAGGAGAAAAACTGCCAGTTTCGGATAAAGCTTGAGAAACCTCGCATACCACGAATATCAGAAAGTGTTTCTCTGGTGGTGCGTACTGTTCCGAATATGGTGTGAGGTGTGGCACGGGGAGGTCAGATATCCCCGTGCCCTCTTTTGGTACCAATAAGAGCTGATTCGCTATTGAGCAGATAATTTTATGGCACAGCACATTGGGATTGATCTTGGAACTGCAAATGTTCTTGTCTATGTGAGAGGCAAGGGGATTGTCATAGCTGAACCCTCAGTGGTTGCACTCTCTACCCGCGATAGTCGGGTGCGGGCGGTTGGGGCGGATGCGCTGGCGATGTTGGGGCGTGAACCGGCCAGTATTGAGGTTGTGCGTCCTATGCGCAATGGGGTTATTGCCGATTATGTGGTGACAGAGGCGATGCTCAAGCATTTTATCGGGCGTGCCTGTGGGCGTTTTCGGCTCAGCAAGCCGGAGGTCATGATTTGTATTCCGGCTGGCGTGACAAGTGTTGAAATGCGTGCGGTGCGGGATGCGGCAATGGCGGCTGGCGCACGGCATGCCTGGCTTATTCGGGAGCCGCTGGCGGCAGCGATTGGTTCCAATATTCCTGTCTGGCAACCTTCGGGGAATCTTATTGTGGATATTGGTGGTGGCACGACTGAGGTAGCGGTCGTGTCGCTCAATGATATTGTGGTCAGTACGTCGGTGCGTGTTGGTGGGAATAAGTTTGATGAGTCTATCGCGACGTATGTGAAGCGTAAGTATAATGTTTCGATTGGCGAGCGCACAGCGGAGAGTGTTAAGATTGAAATCGGGTCGGCACTGCCGATGGACCATCCGTTGACCATGCAGGTGCGTGGACGTGACCAGGTGGCTGGTTTGCCACGCACGATCGAGATTGATTCAACCGAGGTGACGGAGGCCATCCAGGAGCCGCTTGAGGCGATTATCAATGCGGTCCGTTCGGTGCTGGCCGAGACGCCGCCGGAGCTTTCCAGCGATATTATTGATAAGGGGATGGTGATGACCGGCGGTGGTTCGATGCTGCGGCGGGCCAATGAGTTGCTGACCGAGTTGACCGGCGTACCCTGCTATGTGGCGGACCAGCCGGCACATTGTGTGGCGATTGGCACCGGGCTTGCGCTGGAAAATCTGGAGATTTTGCGCGATAGTTTAAGCGGGGATGATTCGGGCTAGGGGAATGCAGAATGCAGAATGCAGAATGCAGAATG
>CAYFVX010000703.1:0-1951 GCA_964346425.1 uncultured Chloroflexaceae bacterium
GCTTTGCCTCGGCCTCTGCCTCGGCGGTCTGGCGCAGGACAATCTCGGTTGCCTGTTGTGCCTGCACGGTGGCTCGCTGGTTGGCTTCGGCCTGCGCCATGCTTGCGCTCTGCTGTGCATCAGCCTCGGCGGTGGCTCGCTGGTTGGCCTCGGCCTGCGCCATGCTTGCGTTCTGCTGTGCCTGCACACCAAACAATCCCGCGGCTACTGCCAGCAGTGCAAACACCACCATCGCTGCGATAGACATGCCTGCTACTATGCGCCGGCGGCGGTCCCGTTTTGCCACGCTGCGCTTGAGCAGTTCCCGCGCCGCTTCGTTCTCCTGAGACAACGCCACGTCGCCGCGCTCATCGAGCATCTGTGCTTCGGTCAGCCGCATGCCAGCCAGTAAATAGGCGTCTGCGCGGTTGTGCGTTTGCCATTCCGCCAGGGCCAGCTCAAAGCGCACGCGCTGTTGCAAGGCAGTGCGCTGCTCGGCGATGGCGTCGCGCAAGCGGTCCCAGCGGGAGATGAGCGTTTCGTGGATGATGTCTACCACTTCGACTTCGCGTTCGGCCTGCTGTTCCAGCCCTTTGCTCAACAAACGGGCGGTTGCCAGTTCGTCAATCGTCTTTTCCCAGGCGGGTCGCTCTCTGGTCAGTTCGGCAATCGTGCGGCGGCGGCGCACATCACGGCGGGCGTCGTCATCCAATGATACTTCAACCAGGTCGAGAAAGGTTTGCAGCAATGCCTGCTGCTCGGCGGGGGTGCGCAGGGTGTCGTCGAGTCTCCGTGCATACACCTGCTCGGCCCGCTGGCGGATGGCGTCGGTCATGCTGCCGTAGGCGTGCCGTTTGAGCGTCCCCTTTGCCCAGAGGTCTTCCAGCGTGACCTGCAATAGCGGCAAGTAGGTGGCGTCGGCTGCGGCATCCGTCGCCAGGGCTTGCAGCAAGTGCGGTTCAAAGGATTTGCCAGTGTCGGGATACATAGATTGCAGCGGTTGCTGGATTGCCTGGGTGAGTTCCGCAATGGTCATGGCTCGCAGGTCCATGCCCTCTTTCACGCAGGCATAGAGGTCGCGGTACGCAAACAGTTCGGGCAGGTAGTCGGAGCGCACGGTCGCAATGATATGGGTGCGAAGGTCGCTGAAGGGCGGCAGTGCAACCAGCCATGCAAAGAGCGTGTCGCGCTGGGCTGGCTCTGCCTGGGTGAACACCTCCTCGAACTGGTCAATGACGAGCAGGTTGACGCTCTGCGCAGGGGTGTGCTGCTGGATATGCGTGGAGAGCGTTGATGGGGTTGGCTGCTCCGCCAGCGCGGGCAAGCCCAGTTGGAGCAACGCATCGGCGAGCATCGCCAGCGGATATTTCGAGGGGCGGAAGACGGCGGGCGGGCGAGTGGTCCGGTGGCGTTGCTGGTAGTGCTGCTGGAGCGCAGGCAGCAGACCCGCCTGCGCAAACGACGATTTGCCACTCCCGCTGGCTCCTGTCACAAACAACAACACCCGCTGCTGGCCGGGCGTAGTTAGTTTCTCAATAGCAAGCTGAATCTGGGCCTCACGCCCGGCATACCGTTCCCGTTCGGCATAGGTGAAGGGTTGCAGGCCGAGGTAGGGGTTGGGCAATCCCTGCACATTGTAGGGGTCAGGAATGGCTCTGGCATCAGCCAGGCGTTCCAGTAGATGTTCCAACGCGCCTTGCACGTCGGGTAGATTTGCCAATGTGCCTTCCACCTCGGAGAGCTTCTCCATCACCTCGGTATGCTGGCTCTCGGTGCGGCGCAGCAGCACGACAAAGCTCGTCTGTTGCCGCGCTTCGATGCGGCCGGTTGCCTGCAGCAGATCGGCCAGGTGGTTATTCCACTCCCCCAGGGCGGGCGAGTCGGGCGGCTGGCTCAACAGCGCATCGAGGCGGTTGAGCGTTTCCTGCTGCATCTGCTGGATGGTTTCCTGCGACTGCTGGATGGTTTCCTG
>CAYFVX010000703.1:2051-3193 GCA_964346425.1 uncultured Chloroflexaceae bacterium
CTGGCCGCTTTTCAACTGCTCCACACCATCGCGCAACCCTTCCAGCAGCAAGCGGTTGAAGGCTCGCCAGGAGGCGGTATACTCCTCCGACTTGAGCTGCTCGCCCAGATGCACCAGCGTGCGGTCGAGCAGGTGGCGGCGCAGATGGTCACGCAAATGGGTGGCTGCGGCATCCTCTTCTGCCAGCAGCGGGGCAAAGTCATATTCAGCGTCACGCTGCACCTGCCTGAGCACCATGGCAAAGAAGTCATGGGCAAGCTGTTTGGGCGTGGCGTTGGCGACGTAGCGGTACTGTTCTGGGAGCGCAGGCGGCTCGCCTGCATCGGGGCGGGCAGGCTGCCCGCGTTCCCAGGCTTCACCATTACCAATCCCATCAGAGTCCACACGGGGGGTAGCGGTAGCGGAGGGTGCGTTTGTGGCGGGCGGTTCGACCTGGCTGGTGCGGGGTTGCAGGTAGTAGTAGACACTGGCAGCGAGGTGGTCGTCATCCAGCGGTGGCTCAAGCGGGAAGAGCTGCTCATCTTTGACCATCCGCCCGATGCGCCATAAACATGCGCAGCGTTGCTGCTCCGCGGAGGCAGATGGGTCAGCCGCCAGCGGCGGGTTGCCATCCTGCGGCGAGTAGTTGCCCTGCCGCCAGTAGATGACCTCGGCGGGCACATCACGGGGGGGCTTCCATGCAGCAGGGAAGCAGGCAGGCCCGCCAATATCATAGAGTGCTTCGTAGATGGCGTCGCGGAACGCCTGCTGGAGGTCGTGGTTAATCTTTTGCTTGTCCTGCGGGCTGAGGCGGCGGGATACGGCATCTTTGATGCCATCGCTGACCAGATTGCCCAGCGTGTTGGAAATGATGTCTGCCCCACCGACACCGATGATGCTTTTGAGGGTGGCATTCACGGTGCCGGCGGTGGTTGCGAGCAGCGTGATGCTTCCGAGGATGTCAACCATACGATTCTCCTGGCGGTATCGGACACAAGTTGTGATAACCAGAGGTATTATAGCACATTCGCGGGGAGAGTGGAGAGTGGAGAATGGAGAGTGGAGAATGGAGAATGGAGAATGCCGGGCAGCCGGGCAGGGGTTCGCGCCATAAGCGCGAACGTAAGAGGTATTGAGGCATAGGGATGTCTCCTTTATCTCCA
>CAYFVX010000704.1:0-3185 GCA_964346425.1 uncultured Chloroflexaceae bacterium
TGGGGAGCCTCTGCATTCGGGTTGAGAAAGGTGATGTTTGCCTGGGTACCAATGTCTGAGCGCAGGGCCAGTTTTTGTTGCATCAGCCGTTGTGTGGTGGTAGTAGAGAACGAGTTGCCAATCAGCAACGGTGTATTGGCGATGGTTGGTGTTATCGGTGTGCCATTGAAGGACTGTATCTCTGCCCCCACCTGGATGCCGGCGCGTTCAGCCGGGCTATCCATCCCGACGTTTTCGACCAGAACGGTACCGGTATCCAACTGGCGGATAGAAAGGCCATAGCCGCCGAGTGGGAAGAGGCGTTCGAGTTGTTGTATGGAAGCCGGTGCATCCATTTCTTCCGGGCGACAGATGGTTGCTACATGCCCGTCTTGAAATGCGGCGGTGAACTCAAAAAGGATCTGGCAGAATTGAATAGCATCCTGTTCCGCTTCGGTTGCTTCGATGCGCGGCAGCAGGGTTTCTTCCAGCTCATCCCAATCGGGGGCCTTTTCCTGGAAAGCATAGCGCATGCGCAACACATCCACCAGCTCCTGGAAAGCTGCGCTGTAGGACATATCCGAATAGTCTTTCAGTCCTGTGTCGGCAGTTTCATACAGGTTGACGGTGGCTTCTGGCTCGCGGATGATGGCAAATGGTTGCTGGTCCAGGTCTATGATGCTGTAGCCCGCGGGCAGGGCAGTCACCGGGTCGTCTTCCGTAAAGAGGAGATCATCGTTGCCAAAATCCGAGGGGAACATCTGCTCCTCATCTGGCGACCAGACAACCAGTTTGCCGCCGGTAATTTCGCCAAAGTTTTGCGGGTCGGTGTCTATGATGGCAGAGGAGTCGCCGCTCGGCCAGCCATAGGCCGGGTCATTGCCGACAAAGTAGGGACCATCGGCCATCAACGGCATATAGTCAATCGAATAGATCTGCACCCCGGTTTCCGCCTCGTCATTCGGGTTGACATCGTTGAATTCACCGGATGGCGTTTCGGGCAGATGGAGGATGTATGTGCCTTCTTGCTCTTGCGTATCCATATCCATGTAGCCAAGCACCTGGTCTTCCACCGGTATTTCCCATTCCGGGTCACGCACGACGAACCCGTGGATGTCCATGAGCATCACTTCATGGTTGTGGATGAAGATTTCCGAGAAGAAGGGGTTGGTGTAGGTATAGACACCTGTGATACGGACTGACTCGTTGCTGTCGCTTGCTCCTGTTTCTTGGGCAGGCTCCTCGGCTTCGGGCGTATCCGTTGCTTCGAGGGGGTCGGTGGCTTCTGGGGTGTTGGTGGCTTCTGGGGTGTCGATCGCGTCCGTAGCACTGGCAGTGTCGCTGGTGCTGGTGATTTCTGCCGTGACGGTCATTTCCGTCGTCGCTGCTGGAGATTCAGCCTCGGGGGTTTCAATCCCCGGCGTAAGTGGGATGGGGTCGGTGGGGGTTTCTGTTGGTGCGTTGGCAGGCGTGATGACCCGAAATGAGGGGGATATATCTCCTGTTCCGCCACAGCCTGCCAGGAGAAGCAGCAGGATAAGCAGGGGGAGGAACAGCCTGCGAGTTTTTCTCAAGGTCGGGTGGACATTTCTATGCGTCATAGCGCGTATTCTCCTTCTATGCTACTTTTGCGTCTCTTCGCTGTTCTGGCGTCTTCTGCAGCAAGTTTTGGACCAGATTTGCTGGCAAGCGGATGAGATTGTTGCCAGTTGGTGTATTGTAGCATACTGGCGGGTTGTTGGTGTGGTTTCACCCTTGTAATCCGGGTGTCATCGGTGTTTTTCCACGTTTATCCGAATTTGGTGTAAATTACGAAAAGACACGAGAAAACCAAAAAATACCGTGTATTTTTACAATACGTAGTTTTACTAACCATAGTACGACAATAACATGGTATAAAATTGTTTATTTTCTACAAAAAACAACAGAAAACACTTTACAAATAGATATTCTTTAGTATAATAGATTACAAGTTTATAACAATGCCTGATTAAAAGCAATTATCATTTTATAATGGAATACTTGAGCATACTCCTGCTCTACATGTTTCACTTGCGGTCAGTGGAGGGGGTTGCCGCTGGCAAATCCCTCCTTGCCGCACGCGAAGAAACGCACGTACCTGTATCCCCCGGTTATTCCTCGGTTGACGGGAGGATTCTTCTATTTGCTGTGTGGGTTGTAACAGCCCCACCATAGATTGCTCATGACAAAGGAGAAAGGAGTGGACATGCTGCCTTCCACCAGACCGGAAATGCTCACATCATCCACGCACAAACACATACCAGGTTTATTCAAAGCCCATGTCCCCAGCGTAGCACGCACCGATCTGGGAAAATCATTATCCAGCGAAATCGAAACCACCGCCGAACGAGAGACTGCTGAAACCCTCATCCCCCTCATCAACCGCCAGGATACCAATGGAAACCAGAAAATACTCTCCACGCTGGCGCAGATTGGCAAAAAACTTTCCGCATTCGAGCGACATACGCAGATAGCCGTCCCGCTCGGCGAACTGCTCAAAGACATACGCGACAACCCCTTCCCAAAGACAACCGATGGCTTTCTCTCCCGTGAAGAGGCCCGCGGACGCAATGAGCGTCTGCGCCAGGCTATTCTTGAGACGCTGGAGCACATAGACTGGCTGCCCGACCGGAGCCATATTGCCGCCGAATATTACATCTGGCAAGGGCAATGGGACCAATGTGTGGCTCTGGGAGACGTGGCAGCAGACTGTCTGGTGGCCGCATTCAAGGGGCGGGATAGCGCAGCACGCGAACAGGCATACCTTGCGCTGGTCAAAATAGGCGCACCGGTGGCCGATAAGTTGGTTGCTGCTCTGAGCGAAGAAAAAGCAGACATGCGGCAATCTGCCTATCGTGCGCTGGTCAAAATGGGCGATGCGGCAATACCGGAGCTTATTGTAGCATTGCAGGATGATTTCGCGCAGGTACGCGAGATCGCCATCCAGGGGTTGGGCGAGATTGGCAATCCGGTGGTTATCAGTGCAATCATTCCCCACCTGAATGACCCGGATGAGCGGGTACGGCTGGTGGCTTATCGTTCGCTTGGCGGGTTTGGCACGCATGCAACAGAATCGCTAGTATGTGCGCTCAAAAGCCGCAATACGGTTATACGTGCCGGAGCCGCCACCATTCTGGAAAAGCTTGGCTGGAAGCCAGACAACAAAACGACAGAGGCATCATACT
>CAYFVX010000705.1:0-3177 GCA_964346425.1 uncultured Chloroflexaceae bacterium
CCGCGAGACAGAGCATACATTGACGTGAACAACCGGCCAGAGGCGGGAGACCGGAGATGAGGGACCGGAGACGGGGGACAAGCATTGGACTCTTGCCGTAGTCGTATTAAAGGGGATGGCAGACGGTAGACGACTTGACGTTCTCCGGTTCGGTCATCGGTCCATCGTCCGCTGCACATCGTAGGTCGTGCCCAACCGAGTGAAGAGTTCGGCGGCTTTTTGCAGATGATGCTGCCGATAAGTACCGACGGAATGCCGCCCAAGCTCATAGTGAACCAGTGCCTGTTCATATGGCATGTGAAGCCGCGCTGCCATTATCAGTCCCCTGCGCCAGGCCTTGAACGCTCTGGATGGACGGTCATCCAGCCACTCATAGACTCCCTGCCACAGCCATGCACGTGGTCGGCCAATCGGAAAGACGCGGGCATACGCATGTAACCACTGACACGCCTGGCGTGCCAGTTGACGGATCATTGTCTGATTGGCAATCTCTGCGGCATCACCTCGCTCCCACAGTGTCAGATAGACTTCTGCGATACCGGCATATCCTTCTAGCAAACGATGGGCAAATGGCACGGGAATGTTGGAAATAAGCTGTGCGGCTGCTTCGGCTGCTTTCCATGCCTGCGCTATCTCGCCGCGCCGCAATCTTGCGGTAGCGAGCGCACCATAGGCACTGATGCGACTGGGACGCTCAACTTCGGCGGGCAAGTAAGCGAGCGTCTCTTCCAGCAATGAACATGCTTCATCCAACGTTCCTACGCGGAGCGCATTCAGCCCCCGGCCAGCCAGCGCCCAGGCCCGCATAATGTTATTATCATGGCGTTTCGCTTCGTTGGAAAGCTGGTCAAACATCCCTCGTGCATGCGCAAAGTCTCCTTGATAACCAGCTACCTGTGCCAGTAATATCCAGTTTGCTCCCCAGGCACTCCAATCACCCAACCGTTCCGCCAGAGCCACCGCCTGTTCAAGTGCGCCCCGCGCACATCGCCAATCGCCAATAATGATGCGATAGAGACCATTGACGTTCAACGCATAGACGAGCGTGGGTAAATCGCCCTGTTGCCAGGCAATGGTCAATGCTTTGCGGGCATATTTGCGGGCCTGCGTATGCATACCAATGCTACCGGTGATAATACAAATATTGGCATACGCATACGCAAGATGGAGCGCGTTTGAGCTTTCGGTGAGGTTGAGACAGATTAGTCCGCTGTAGATAGTCAAAAAGGTTTCGTTCGCAAAGAAATGGATGCGAAAGAGCAACCCATAGGCAAATGCCGCTTCGTTCAGACGGTTGCGTCGCTCCTGCGCCATTCGTGGATGTACAAAGACTGTCAAGCGATTCCTGATGCGATGGACTATCTGGCGAGAAGCCTGCTCAGTAATACGCATGGCAAGTTCTGGATGGGAAGCGGGCATCGGAAAGCCAAGCAAAGCCACTGCACGCTCAAGATGGGCACGGCTTTTTGCCAGATTGCCCAATCCCAGGTAGGCTTCGCCAAGTTGCCGATCCAGGCGTGCCTGTTGCACCGGTACATCCTTGGCTGCTTGCCGCAATTGATCGAGGGCATCATCACGTTGCGCCTGTTCAAGCAAATCACGCGCCTGCTGGAGAAACGTCACGGCTTCCTGATTGGCAAAGTGGCGGAGGAAATTTTCTCCTGCCTGCTGCACATACCACAGCACTTTCGCGTTATTCTCGGCTTTCGACCAGTGATGCACGAGTAACTCATAGAAGGGCGAGAGATCCTCGGTATATACCCGCTCATGCCACTCTGCCACTGCACAATGCAATTCACGCCGCTGCGCAAAGAGGAGCATATTGTAGACCACATCATGCGTAATGAGGTGCTTAAACGCATAGCTCAAATCCGGCGAAGGATTTGCTCGGAATATCAAATCCAACCGTTCGCAGGTGCGCAGATGATGCAACAAATCTGGACGGTCTTCCTCAATCGGGTATATATCGCGCAGGATGCGAAACGCAAATATTTCACCAATAACACTCGCAACCTTGAGCGTCAGTTGTTGCGCCTGCGTTAGCCGGTCTATACGACTAATAATGACGCCTTGTACGGTGTCGGGTAGATCCAGGCTGTCCAGGTTTTCAACACCCGGTGCAAGCGTACACTCGTCCTGCTCCTCATCAACCACGATGAGATGACTGTCACGTAGCGCATACACAAGCTCCTGACTAAAGAACGGATTGCCTTGCGCTCGCTGAAAAATCAACTCAACTACCGGGTGGGCAATATGGGTTACTCCAAGTAATTTGTGGACAAATTGCTCGGTTTCTTCACGCGAGAACATGTCGAGCATGATACGAAACGCATTGGCACGTTTGAGCAAATGCCCATATTCAGCGGGTATATCTGCCATAGGCCAGCCAGCCTGTGCGTGTGAGGGGGTCGTGCGGGCTGGCGAGCGTTCAGGTGGTGGCGATTGCGAAAGCTCAAACTCCAGACTGCCCCGCAACAATGCGGCTCCGGAAACCGGGTCACTCAAGGGACGGGTGGTAATAATCAGCAATAATGAGGAAATGCGCTGGCTGGCTGCCATTGTCAGCACCCAGGACGTTGAGTCCATCCAGTTGGCATCTTCAAGCACTACCAGCGTGGGCCAATGGTTGGCGGTGGTATGCAGGATGTTGAGCAACAGTTGCCGCGTATTATCGGCACGCACCTGACCACTCATCTGGGCAGTTATCTCGTTGTCTCCAATCGGAATATCCTGTGGCAACACTGCTTTGAGCAGGGGAGCAATCCGCATGATAGGCGGCTGGTAGTGGAGTATTTCGCGGATACTCCCCAGGTGAATAGCAGTTTCATTCTGGTGGGTTTCGCTGACACCAAAAAGTTCGCTGAAGATAAACCGCCAGATGAAATAGGGGGTTGACTGTTCCACTGCGTCCCCACGCCCGGTCAGAATAATGATGTGCTGCGCCTGTGCCTGCTGCAACGCATAATCTACGAGACGTGATTTGCCCATCCCCGCCTCGCCTTCAATGATCAGCACACCTCCTTCTGATTGATTGGCAAGCACTTCAATCCGTTCGCGAATACGTTTCTGCTCGTGGATACGCCCGACCAGCGGGGTTAAATCACAAACATCCGGCGGGGGTTGGCGGTGCGGACGATAGAGGGCAACCGGTGCCGATTTGCCTTTGACTTTGATAGG
>CAYFVX010000706.1:0-3176 GCA_964346425.1 uncultured Chloroflexaceae bacterium
CTGGTTTCACGCAAAGACGTCGCTGCTTGTTCACTGGCGGCTTCGCTGCCAACCCAATTGGAGTGGGGTGTGAGGATTTTTCGACTTCGTCGAAAAATCCTCACACCCCTCGCTGAATGGACAAAGTCCAGGCAAACTCGTGCTACAGACGTGGTACAATACAGGCAATGCTCCTGTTTCGAGCGTTTGCGGGGAAAGGATTGCAACCCGACAATCTGATCCAGAAACTCAGGGCGTATGAATACAAAGCAACACAATACCATGCTCTTTAGTAGTTTTACGGTAGAATTACTCGAAGACATGTTTGGGGTAATACCACAGCCAACCAGTCCCTATTTAGACCACTGGTTGCAAGTTTCCGATACCCTGCCGCCAGCAACTCATGAAGTGCTCGCCCATTTACAACAGAAGTTAATCTCCTCGGTTCTCGTCTGGAACGAAGAAGAATTAAAAGGAAAGTTTATCGCCATTTTGCTCAATCTGGTGGATTATGATACCGAATATTTTCAATCTTTTTTAGAACGCGAACTGGTGGTAACGATTGACCAGACAACGATCAAAGGGGTGGTAGACTGGATGGTTGCCCGTGGGCGATTTGCTCCCAAAAAGCAATTTTTCTGTTTGCATGAATATAAGCAAGAACGGACGAATTCACGTGACCCGCTGGGGCAACTGGTTATCGCAATGCTGGCTGCCCGCTACCTGAACCAGGACGACTACCCCATGTATGGAGCATATGTGGTTGGTCGCAACTGGTTTTTTGTCGTACTGGATGGTCAATATTATACCGTCAGTCTTGCCTACGATGCGACCAAAGATGAAATTCTGGCGATCTATGCGATTTTGCAACGGCTCAAGGAACTTTTGCTTGCTCAAGCCGTTCAGTCAACGTTGAATACTTAACAAGGAGTGCGTGTGCGCATTATCATTACTGGTTCCAGTGGACAGATTGGAACAAATCTCGCTTTACGGCTTTTGCGGGATGGACATACCGTTTTCGGGGTGGACCGCCGCGTCAATACCTGGACGGATGCTTTCCCAACGCTGCTGCAAGACCTTTCTGCACCTTATCGAGACTTTGTCGGCGGTATAGGGGGGGCACCTTACCCACCAGGCGATATAGTTGTTCATCTGGCGGCAAATGCCAAAGTTCACGAACTGGTGGAGCACCCCCACCGCGCACTGGAAAATATTATCGTGACGTTCAATGTGCTGGAGTATTGTCGGGCAAATAACCTGCCGATTGTCTTTTCCTCATCACGCGAAGTCTATGGTGACATCCACCGCTATATCACTGAGGAAGAACAGGCAAACTTTAAATTTACGGAAAGTCCCTATTCTGCCAGCAAGATTTCCGGTGAGGCATTGATCTATTCCTATGCCCGCTGCTACCATATGCGCTATCTCATCTTTCGCTTCTCAAATGTCTATGGGCGGTATGATGATGATATTGAGCGTATGGAACGTGTTATCCCGCTCTTTATCCGTCGCATCAATCGCGGCGAACCGGTCACTGTGTATGGCAAAGAAAAGATCCTGGATTTCACCTTTGTTGATGATTGTGTCGAAGGGATTTATCGCGGTATGGAAAGGTTGCTGGCCGGGCAAGTCTACAATCACACCATCAATCTGGCCTATGGCGAAGGCAACAGTCTGGTGCATATGGCCGAACTGGTTGGCAAGGCCCTGCAGGTGACGCCGGAGATTAAGGTTGAGCCTGCCAAGCGGCCCGGTGAGGTGACACATTATGTTGCCAACATTGGCCTGGCGCGGAAGTTGCTCGACTACACCCCTCAGGTGCCTCTGGAAGAGGGTATTCCGCAGGCGGTTACCTGGGCGACCCGGCAGAAGGAATAACCAGCAGCCCCAGGCCCCTTTTTGTTGTGTTGGTAGCCCCACAAAACATCGTGGACGGGATTTTATAGTGGGGTGTGTGGGGTTCTCGACGAAGTCGAGAACCCCACACACCCCACCAGAATGGGGGTTGCGAGAGGACTTAGTCCTCTCGCAACCCCCTGAGTGGAACCCATTGGGGATATTCCACGGTATTCTGTGGTGTTACCGTTGTGGTTTTTGGCGGTGTAGCCGCCAAAAACCACAACAAAAAACATTTCCGTCCCCAATCCCCCGTTTTGCAAAGCGGCAAACCGCTTAACTTCCAGGATTTCGCGCAAATACGCGGTCCATCGTCTATGCTCCCGCTTTGAGCTGCTCCCAACCGTCTGCCTATTGGCACGCTTCTTGCCATATTCGTTGGCAGCAGTCGAAAATTATGGAGCACTATCACCCATGAAAGAGATATATAGCGATGGCCCCTGGTTCAAGGATAGACACGGACGCACGCTGATGTTGCGGGGCGTGAATCTGGGTGGCAGCAGCAAAATTCCATCCCACCCGAACATTACCTCCGAAAAAAAGCTCTATAGCCATCAGGATGTCACCTTTGTAGGCCGTCCGTTTCCGCTGGATGAGGCGGATGAGCATTTTGCGCGGCTGAAACGCTGGGGGTTGACCTTTCTGCGTTTTCTGGTCACCTGGGAAGCCATTGAGCACGCCGGTCCCGGCCAGTATGACGAGGCATACCTGGATTACCTGTTTGCGATTGTCAAACGAGCTGGTGATTATGGGTTGCATATGTTTATTGACCCGCACCAGGACGCGTGGAGCCGCCTGTCGGGTGGCGATGGTGCGCCCGGCTGGACATTTGATCTGGTAGGGTTGGATGTCAATAGCTTTCGCGCGACCTCAGCCGCCAATATCTACCCCTTTGACGATGAACCATTCGTTGCACACTGGCAAACGAACTACAACCGCCTGGCGGCCGCTACCATGTTCACGCTCTTTTTCGGCGGCAATGACTTTGCGCCCACCTTTACCATCGGGGACGAAGCGGCGCAATCGTTTTTGCAACGGCACTATATCAATGCGATCAAGCAGGTGGCGCAGCGGTTGCAGGGGTTGCCAAATGTGGGGGGCTTTGACACGATGAATGAGCCTTCAACTGGCTTCATTGGCCGCCACGCGCATGCGCAGAACGAGGAGCTGTATCTGCGCCGCCTGGGTGTTTCCCCCACGCCGTTCCAGACGATGTTGCTGGGGGATGGCTACCCGCAAGAGGAGGAATGTGGGGGGCTTTGACACGATGAATGAGCCTTCAACTGGCTTCATTGGCCGCC
>CAYFVX010000707.1:0-3165 GCA_964346425.1 uncultured Chloroflexaceae bacterium
CCCTGGCCCTGACCCTTCATTAGATAATTCCGGTGGCGGCGGGGGCGGTGGTTCTTCACCAAAACCTGATCCGTCTATCGTAGCCGAGACAAGTATGATCCACGCACCCGTTGGTGGGATGGTAGACTTTGCGATCCATGTCACCAATAAAGGTGATGGGACTGCCAGGGATGTTGTGGTTGTGGATAAACTTCCCGCATTTCTTGCCCTGAACTATGTCACGACAACGTGGGGAAGTGTTACAGTGGAAGAGAATACCGCCAGGGTGGATATTGGGGAACTGTTGCCCGATGATCAGGTGGTTATCCATATTCATGCACGGGTGCTCGCCCATGCGTTTCCGCCGTACAATAGCGATACCGTTGTTCTCTCTTCAGCGACCACGGACAAGAACAAACAGAACAACACGGTAACATTTCTGGTGTGGACATTTGCAGGATGGTGACCGGATGGTGGCAGAAGGAAGCATTCACGCAAAAACCACGGAAAAACCTCTCTTTCATCATGTTTTGCGTATTGATTTCTGTTCTTGAACCTGATAAACTAGGGTATCCTTATTGTTTACCTACGTCATTTGTTAGAGGAGATGTAAACCGATGAGAAACAGGCTACTACGATCAATAGTAATTATTCTTGCCATAACGTTCTTCTTTTCATTGCAGTCTTCGGCAACGTATGGAGCAGTACACGAGTACAATGCACACCGTGTTCAGGGAGGGCAGTCACAAACGTTTGATGCACTTCAAACTACGCCGACTCTGCCTTTCAACTATAGTTGTGAGGCGCAACAATTTGACGTCCGTGGTCAGGGAATGTATGGTCAGGACGCCGCCACTATTAGTGATATTCCTGCCAATGCGCTCTGGACAACGTTGCAGCTTGGCGGGGCTGGCTATAGTATTAGTCTGCCTGATGCTGTATCGTTCACCACAAATGGTGAAACATACACGCCTGATTTACCTGTCAATCCTGGAGATAGTGGAAACGTCACCGATCCTGATTACGAATGGCTTGCACCCGGTCCCGATCGTAACTACTATCGCTGGAATAACATGGTTGGGTATCGTGTAGAAAAAACCGTTGAGTCGCCAGGGGAGACAGCGTCCGTTGGCGTTGAAGATCTGGATGAAACTGCCCAGGGCTTTATTGCCTACTCGCTGGTTCCTTCCGATGGCACACTGTATAGCGGTGCCTTTGACACGACGCTGGGCTACGCCTGGGGCGGCGATAGTAATACGAATTGCAGTGGCCCCACTATGTCGGAAATGACCCTGGAGCTTGCAGCACCCCTTGAGGTTGCAAGAGATGTTACGGTTAAAGTGGTCATTATGGAAAAGGATAAACCAACCGACTCAGACCAGCGCACGGTAAAGGTCTATGCTACGGCTGGAGGCGTAACCAGTGAAGTAAAGACGATTTCTGAGCCAGATACGGAGAAATTCAATATTGTCGAACTGACGATACCGTCTGTGCAGGCTGGCACCCAGCAGGTCAGGGTTTCCCTGGAATCTCCGTGTAGCAAAGGGAGCCAATATCCAGATGGTGGCGATTCGACCTTCCTGCTCGGCGCAGCCGCATGGCATGTCTGCGAGCAAGCAGAAGAGCCAGAGGAAAAACTTGAACTGGATGCTGATGCAGGATATGCCAATATTCAGTTGGATTGGAATGCTTCAACGAATCCGGATACGGTCAGCTACCAGGTCTCTCGTGCTATCAGCGGGACGGCGCAGTTCAATCAGATTGCTGTTATTAGCGAGACGCAGTACTTTGATGAAGAAGGACTGGATCGCGGAACAACATACTGCTACCAGGTTTCGGCCCTGAGTTCTGATGGCACAGTTCTGGCAACATCGAACGTTGATTGTGCAATGCTTGGTTCGCTGCAACTCTGGGTGCCAGATGTCTGGGCAGCACCAGGAACGCAGGCCATCGTACCGATCAATATTCGTAATGCCGATGAGTTGCAGATTGCATCAACCGACATCTGGCTCGATTTCAACAGTTCCGTCATTGAGCCTGTTACGGTTACCAATACCACTCTCACCTACAACTACGACTGGATGAACGGAGTGGATCCCTACGGCGCACCCTATGAAGACATCTATGGTGGTATCTACAAGCGAATCAAGATTGTGTCTATGACCGATGATGATCCGCCGCCGAAATTGTATGGTGAAGGATCGCTTTTCTGGGTTCTCTTTGAAGTCAAGGGAAATACCGGCGATGAGAGTATCCTCAATTTACGTGAGTTCATCAAGACGGAGGGTGGTTCCAGTATCTATGCGTATACCGGCCCGGATACGAATCCTGAACTTGTCTCATTGGGTCTGGAAGATGGCACGTTCTATGTGGATGACAGTTACATGTTGGGCGATATTGATGGTGATGGCCTGGTCACTTCCGCAGACGCGTATATTGCCACTCAGATTGGGAGCGGAAAACGCACCAATCCTACTGCGCAGGAGATGAATGCGGGCGATGTGAATGGTGATGGCAAGGTAAACTCGGCTGATGCGACCATGATCCTTTCCTATGCTGCGAATGGGGAATGGCCTGATGCGCCGGAAGATAGCATGGCTTCGCTGAGTACCGATACCCCCATTAAGCTGAGCATTGATTCTGTGAGTACCAGCTCAGAAGAGGTCGTTGATGTTGCGGTACGAGCGAGTGGCTTGCCAGCATACTGGGCAGGTGGCGACTTCACCATTACCTACGATTCATCGGTGATTGAGCGCATCGAGCAAATCACTCTCTCTAAAGACACGGCCCATTGTTCGTTCGCGTACAACAACTCGGTTGGGGTGCTGAAATTCTCGCTTGCTTCCTATGAGCCGATCAATAAATCGGACGTTGTGCTGGTCAACTTGAAGTTGCGTATTGCGGCTGCAGCAGATATTGGCTATGGTCAGTCGCCTTTCCTGGCTGCAAGCAACCAGTATAAGGGATCACTGAACTTTGCCGATGCCAGCTTGAATGACACGGCTGGCCGCGATCTTTCTACCTCCGCTCTTCGGCAACCTGTCTATCGTCAGAGTGGTGATTTGCAGGTGGACCTGATTAACCGAGTGTATCTGCCACAGATTAACCGGTAGTGATAAATTTTTCTATGCAATAGGGATACAAAAAGAGGAGGCTTGACAACTTCTGTTGTCAAGCCTCCTCTTT
>CAYFVX010000708.1:0-3164 GCA_964346425.1 uncultured Chloroflexaceae bacterium
GCTTGGAGGGGTTGTTGAGCTCCTCTCAAATTCCCCGCCCCACTGTCCAGCAGATATTTCCACCGCATCCTGGGCAACTACGTCTTCCATCGAGAAAGTGCGTTTTGACCCGAATGAGAATGTGACGCAGATACTTGATACCATCACCGGTGGTGGTCCTTTCCATCAGCAGTTGGATTGGATCAAGCTGACCAGCGTAGACCAGGGGCAACAAGGCGAGGCATTTCCGATCAAGCTTTCCGTGAACAAGCCTATGCAGCAAGACCAGTTCACCTTCTATTACACCACCGACCGGGCGCAACCAACGCAGAACCCGGCGGTTATCCTGGATGAACAACCGCCAGATCCGGAAACAATAGCGTTCTTTTTGCCAATTGTTGGGGTAGATCGCATGCCACCAATAACCTATCCTGCACCACAATCAATCGCGGCAAAACCGTTGTGGGGGAAAGCTTCTGCTACCCCAACCACCCCACCGATCACCAGTGTCACGTATGAATCCACGGAGGATGCATCCAACGAGTTGACGTTCTGGTGGGATACGACGAGTGTTCCCGCGGCCCAGTATTATCTCTGTGTCAGTGCAAATGATGGGTTGAACAACGCAATATATTGCAGCGAAGCACCGCTCAATATTCAGTAGGGGGAGTTGTTGTCGCTATCATCCATTTCCGTCATCGTCGTCAATCTCAATGGAAAGTCCTATCTTGAAGCCTGCCTCCAATCGCTCGACAATCAGGACTATCCGGCTGAACAGGTAGAGATTATTCTGGTAGATAATGGGTCGCAGGATGGCTCGGTGGAGTTTGTTGCCTCGCGCTTTCCTGCGGTGCATATCATCCACAATGAGCATAATACTGGCTTCGCACCGGCCGTCAACCAGGGTGCGCGGGTGGCCAGTGGGCACTATCTCGCACTCATCAACAATGATGCACGAGCGAATGCTGCCTGGCTCACGGAAATGGTCGCCGCACTGCAACGGCATCGTGACCAGCACGTTGTCTGTGTCGGGGCAAAGATGCTGGACTGGGAGGGCAACCGCATAGACTTTGCCGGGAGTGGTGTCAGTTTCTATGGCTTTGGACACCAGTTCTTCCACCATGTTCCCCCCGATGCGCTGGATTTGCAGGAGCACGAAATCCTGTTTGCCTGTGGTGGCGCGATGTTGGTTGAGCGCGATGTCTTTTTGCAAACGGGCGGCTTTGACGATACGTATTTTGCCTACTTTGAGGATATAGATTTCGGCTGGCGGCTGTGGGTATGTGGCTACCGCGTGATGTTTGCACCGGCGGCCTGCGTGTATCATGTCCATCATGGCTCCTCCCGTCGCTTCGACAAACATCGTATCAATGTGTTGCTGGAACGCAATGCGCTGATGACGATGATGAAAAACTACGACGACGAACACCTCTACCGTTTGCTGGGACCTGCGTTGCTGCTCGTGTTTCATCGCATGATTGCCTATGCCGATGACCAATTCCCCGCAGAAATTGACTGGAAGAGCTTTGGCGTATGTGCTACTGCTGAGCAAGCACGTGGCGATGCAACACGCCAGCCTCAGCCGCTTGCTGTGTCGCCAATGACGATGAGCTATGTTGCGGCCATGCGTGAGCTTATGCAGCATCTGCCGCGTCTCTGGCAAAAACGGCAACATATCCAGGCACAGCGCAAGCGGTCAGACCAGGATATTTTGCCCCTCTTTCGTCAACCGCTCGGTCCCCACTATTGTAACGAATTGTTGTTGAAGCAGACGCTCGCGGATATTTTCAATGTGCAGGAGTTTTTTGCAGGAACACGTATGCATAGCATTCTTATTATCAGTACCGACCCGCTGTATGAAAATCTGGCTGGCCCTGGCATCCGGGTGATGGAAATGGCCCGCTATCTGGCGCAATCTTGCTCGGTGGTGCTGGCTGCTCCGCGCCGCGCCGATATCCAGGTTGCTGGTGTTGATTGTGTGACTTTTCAATATGACGACCTGCAGACGCTTGAGAGCCTGGTCAACCAGGCGGACGTCATTATCTTGCAGGGATTCACGCTCAATGAGTGTCCTTTTATCGCGCATTCACGGAAAATTCTCGTCATTGATCTGTATGACCCCTTTCATCTGGAAAATCTCGAACACTTCAAGCAAGATGACCTGGAATATGTACGTGCCGTCATGAGCAACAATGTGCAGATTTTGAACCAGCTTCTCGGTGTGGGGGATTTTTTCATCTGCGCCAGCGAGCGACAGCGCGATCTGTGGCTTGGTATGCTCGGCAGCGTCGGGCGTCTCGCACCAGAGAATTATGCCCATGATCCCACGTTTCATTCGCTCATTGACATTGTGCCGTTTGGTATTGACCCGCAGCCACCGGTCAAACAGAAGCAAGTGCTCAAAGGGGTGGTTCCTGGCATTGGTGAGCAGGATACGGTGGTGTTGTGGGGCGGTGGGGTGTGGGACTGGCTCGACCCGGTGACGGTCATCTCTGCAATGGAGCATGTGCGGCGTCAGCGGACTGATGTCAAGCTCTACTTTATGGGTTTTCACCATCCCAACCCGGTCGATGTGCCGAAAATGCGGGTCTACGAGCGCATTGTTGCGCTGGTGGATGAGCTTAACCTGCACGATACGGTGTTGTTCAATGATGGCTGGGTGCCATACCAGGAACGGGCAAACTACTTTCTTGAGGCAGATATCGGCGTCAGTGCGCATCTGGAGCATATTGAGACGCGTTTTGCTTTCCGCACGCGCATGCTGGATTACATCTGGGCCGGGTTGCCCATGGTGGTTACGGCGGGCGATACGCTGGCAGACACCGTGCGGCAGCACAATCTGGGGTTGGTGGTGGACGTGGGCGATAGCGCGGGGTTTGCGCAGGCTCTGCTGACGCTGGCAGCGCAACCGGATGCCCGCCAGCAGTATGCATCGGCGTTTGCCGAGGTTGCGCAACACTATGCCTGGCCGCAGGCCCTCAAGCCGCTTATTACCTTCTGCCAGAATCCGCGTTGCGCCCCGGACCGTCAGCGGTTGACGCTGGTGGATACCTACCAGCGGCGCATGCGGGAGCTTGAGGACATCATTGCCCGCAAGAATGAGCATATTGCCTACCTTGAGGGGCTTATCCAGCGATTTGAGTCGGGGAAGGTGATGCGGGGGCTGCGGGTGTTGCAGCGGCTAC